>JBQTHP010000024.1:0-40617 GCA_052389755.1 Gammaproteobacteria bacterium | reverse complement strand
CAGACACAGATCCGCCCGCTGGAGGCAGCGGACGTTCTCCACGGTCAGCTCATCGAGGATCACGGAGCGAAGGCGGCATTCTCGCCGCCCTCTACAGGCGCATCGGCATCACGACGTATTTGGCGCCCGTCGATCCTGGTGCGCGGATGAGGCAACTGCTGTTCGAGTCCGTGAGGCCGATCTCGACCATTTCGTTGTCGATCGCGCCCAGCGCGTCGAGCAGATAGTTCACGTTGAAGCCGATCTCGACTTCATCGCCCTTGTACCCAACTTCCACCTGATCTTCGGCCTCTTCCTGCTCAGGGTTGTGTGCCTGAATCGTCAGCAGATCCGATCGGAGATTCAGGCGGACGCCCCGATACTTTTCGTTCGAAAGAATGGCCGTTCGCTGCAGAGCCTGCCGCAGGGCATCGCGGTCCGCCTCAACGAGCTTGGTCGGGCTGGCCGGGATGACCCGCGCATACTCCGGGAAACGGCCGTCAATTAGCTTCGAAGTGAAGCGAATGTCGCCGATCTGAGCGCGAACGTGATTTGTGCCTATTGCCAGTTCGATGTTGCCGGAATCCCCGAGAATGCGCTGCAGCTCGAGCACGCCCTTGCGTGGCACGATGACCTGCTGGGTGGTTCTGGCCTTGGTCTCGAGCTGCGTCTCGCACAGAGCCAGGCGGTGCCCGTCAGTTGCCACGGCGCGCAGGCCTTTGCCATCGGTTTCGAGAAGCATTCCGTTCAGGTAGTACCGGACGTCCTGTTGCGCCATCGAGAAATGCGTCTTGTCGATCAGGCGCCGGAACTCGGCCTGCGGCACGGTGAGCGTCTGCTGTGAGTTGATCTCCTCGACGACGGGAAACTCCGCGGCCGGAAGACTTGCGAGTACGAAGCGACTGCGCCCGGCACGCACAGTCATGCGATCACCTTCGGTACTCACCACGACGTTCGTCTTCTCGGGAAGCGCTCGAAAAATATCGAGCAGCTTGCGCCCCGGCACCGTGATGTCACCGGGTTGCTGAACGCTCGTCGTGCTCGATGCAACGAGCTCCACTTCGAGATCCGTCCCCGTTACGTTCAGGCGGTTGTCGCGTACCGAGAGCAGTACGTTCGCCAGAATCGGCATCGTCTGGCGCCGTTCTACTACGCCGATCACGCTTTGCAGGGGAGCGAGGATGTCTTCGCGGGGAGCACTGAGCTTCATTGCTGACTCTTTAGCTTCGGTTCTGTTTCACTCGGAAGAGAGATAGCAGTTACTGCAGTTGAGCCTGTTGAAAACGGGGACGAGCGCGCCTGCCCAGCATGATCAACGCGTTGCTCCGCAGTCTGCTTCGACAGAACGCGGGATGCCCTGCCGATCCCCTGTGCGCAGCGTGTGCGTAACTTTATCCCCAGCGCGCTCCACAGGAAATGCACATCAGCCCGCAAGGGTTCTCAACAGGTTTGAGTAATCCTCGCGTATCCGCTGCTCGATGTCGCGCAACTCCTTGATGCGCTTGCACGCGTGCATCACCGTGGTGTGATCGCGACCGCCGAACGCATCGCCGATCTCCGGAAGGCTGTGGCTCGTGAGCTCTTTCGCGAGCGCCATCGCAACCTGGCGAGGGCGCGCGACCGAGCGGCTGCGGCGCTTGGAGAGAAGGTCCGCGACGCGCACCTTGTAGTAATCGGCGACCGTCTTCTGGATGTTCTCGATGGTGACCAGCCGCGCCTGCAGAGACAGCAGATCCTTGAGCGCATCCTTCGTGAACTCGACCGTGATCGGCTGACCCGTGAAGCGCGAATTCGCGATTACGCGGCGAAGCGCGCCTTCGAGCTCGCGCACGTTCGAGCGAATCCGCTTCGCGATGAAAAACGCCACTTCCTCGGGTAGCGCGACGCCTGCGGCCTGGGCCTTCGTGATGAGAATTGCCACGCACGTTTCGAGCTCGGGCGGCTCGATCGCGACGGTGAGGCCCCAGCCGAAGCGCGATTTCAGCCGCTCCTCGAGGCCTTCCACCTCCTTCGGGTAGCGGTCGCACGTGAGGATCACCTGATGCTGGCCCTCGAGAAGCTCGTTGAATGTGTGGAAGAACTCCTCCTGCGAGCGCTCCTTGCCGGCGAAGAACTGAATGTCGTCGATGAGCAGCGCATCGAGTGAGCGATAGGCCGTCTTGAACTCGTTCATCTTGTTGTGCTGGAGCGCCCGGACCATGTCGCCGACGAATCGCTCGGAGTGCACGTACGCGACGCGCGCTTCCGGGTCGCGCTGCGTGACGAGGTGCGCGATGGCGTGCATCAGATGCGTCTTGCCGAGGCCGACGCCGCCGTAGAGAAAGAGCGGGTTGTATGCACGGCCCGGGTTCTCCGCGATCTGCACCGCGGCGGCTTTCGCGAGCTGGTTGCTCTTGCCTTCGACGAAGCTCGAGAACGTGAAATCCGGATTGAGGCGGGCGCCTACGACGAGGCCTTCGGCCCGGCGGCCGCGGGACACGAGTGCCGCGGAGGCGCCGTTGCCTTGGGCCAGGGGCGGCGTGCCGCCCATGGACGCCCTTGAGCCGACCTCGACCGTCACGATCGGGGTGTCCCCCGCGACCTCACCGCGCAGCAGCTCGCCGATCCGCGGCAGCAGGTTGGCGTTGATCCAGTCGACCACGAAGCGATTGGGCGCGAGCAGCTTGAGCGCGCCCGCGCCCTCGAGCGCCTGCAGCGGCCGCACCCAGGTATTGAATTGCTGTTCCGGGAGCTCGGCCTCCAGAGCGCGCATGCACTGAGCCCACAGCGATGGCTGCACGAGCGTTGCCTCCCGAGCAAAGCGGTCGTCGATCGTTGGCGAGGGAAAAGGGTGCGCAGTCTAAACCATATTGACACTGCCGCGAGGCGCGGCTTAGCCTTGCCGCCTTTTTGACGGAGCCCATCGCACATGAAACGCACGTATCAGCCGAGCAAAGTGCGGCGCAAGCGCACGCACGGGTTCCGCGCTCGCATGGCGACGAAGAATGGGCGCAAGGTCCTCGCGCGCCGCCGAGCCAAGGGTCGACGAAAGCTGATTCCCTAATCCCGCACCCATGCGCGGCGCGGGCCGTGCAAATCCCTCGTGACGATGAGTCGCAATGCCCGCGTTGATGCTCGCCTCGCCTTCACTGCTCAGCAGCGTCTGCGGCGCAAGTCGGACTTCGACTCCGTGCACGCGCATGGCATCCGGATTGCGGACGGATACTTCGCCGTGATCGCGCGCGCGAACGATGTCGTACGGCCACGGCTCGGCCTCGCCGTCTCGGTGAAGACCGCCGGCGGTGCCGTGGAGCGCAATCGCATTCGCCGCGTGATCCGCGAGTCTTTCCGCCTGCATCAGCGCGAGCTGCCGGCGCTCGACATCATCGTGAACGCGCGCAGCCGTGCGCGAGGCGCGGCGAGCGGCGAGCTGCGCGCGAGCCTCGAGACACTGTGGAACAAGGTCCGCGAACGATGCGCAGCATCGCCACCCTCCTGATCAGGCTCTACCGCTACACGGTGAGCCCGCTGCTCGGGCCGACGTGCCGCTTCTACCCGTCGTGCTCGAGTTATGCGCTCGAGGCCATCGAGCGATTCGGCCTGCTGCGCGGCGGCTGGCTGACGATCCGCCGCATCGGACGATGTCACCCGTGGCATCCGGGCGGCTTCGATCCCGTGCCGCTCGCCAGGCTTCCGCATTCCCCGGCGCCCCGCTCATGACCAAGAATCCGCGGCTGTTCCTCTGGCTCGCGCTCGCTCTCGCGCTCTGGTTCAACTACGAAGCCTGGGTGCGCGACTACGGCGAGAGCTCGCCCGCCGCGCGTGCGGCCGCCACGCAGGAAGCGGCTTCGAGAGCGGACGAAACCGCGAAGCTCGACGCTGCAATTCCGCAGGCCTCATCGGGTGCGACGCCTGCGCCAACGCCGGCAGCACCGGCAAGCAGCGAAGCGGGCCCGGCGCCTGCGCCCGTTGACTCGAACGCGAGCGCCGAGGCTGCCCCGGGTGTCGTGCGGGTGCGCACGGACGTGCTCGACATGGACATCGGGCTGACCGGCGGCGAGTTGCAGCGCGCCGACCTTCTGAAGTATCCGCGGGTGAAAGGCGGATCCGAACGGGTGCGACTTCTGAATCGCGATTCTCCCGAAACGCTGTTCGTCCTGCAGAGCGGCCTCACCGGTCCCGAGGGCAGCTCTCACCCGACTCACCTCGCGACGTTCACGAGTCCGCGGACCGAGTTCGCGCTCGGCTCCGCGGATGAGCTGCGTGTACCGCTCACGTGGACGAACGGCGAGGGCATCACGTTGACGAAGACCTTCGCCTTTCGGCGGGGCCAGTACCGCATCGATCTCGAATATCACGTGCAGAACGCGAGCGGGCAGCCGTGGCAGGCGGCCGCGTACGCCCAGATCCTGCGCAGCGACCCGCCGATCGACCGCTCGATGTTCAAGGTCGAGACCTATGCGTTCAGAGGTCCCGCGATGTACGACGGGGAGCGCTACCGCAAGCTCGACATCGAAGACGACGAGGACCGGCGGCTCGCGCTCGAAGTGACGAACGGCTGGATCGCAGCGCTGCAGCATCACTTCGTCAGCGCCGTCGTGCCGCCCCCGAACGTGACACATCGGGTAACGCTCGCGGCGGAAGGCCGCAAATACGTGCTCGCGGCTGCAGGGCCGCTGCGCACCGTTGCGCCCGGCAGCGTCGCGGCCTTCGAGTACCGCCTGTTCGTCGGCCCGAAATTGCAGAAGCAGCTCGCGGCGACAGGTCCGGAGCTCGAGCGCGCCGCCGATTACGGCAAGCTCACTATTCTCGCCCAGCCGCTCTTCTGGCTGCTCGACAAGCTGCACACCGTGGTGCGGAACTGGGGCTGGGCGATCGTGATCGTCACGTTCCTTCTGAAGCTGCTCTTCTATCCGCTGTCGGAGACGAGCGGGCGTTCGATGGCGAAGATGAAGACGCTCGCGCCGCGCATCAAGAACCTTCAGCAGACGTACAAGGACGATCGCGAAACGCTCGGTCGCGAGATGATGAAGCTCTATCAGCGCGAGAAGGTGAACCCCGTGGCCGGGTGCCTGCCGATCGTGGTGCAGATCCCCGTGTTTCTCGCCTTCTACTGGGTGCTGCTCGAGAGCGTCGAGATGCGTCAGGCGCCGTTCATGGGCTGGATCAACGACCTCTCTTCGCGCGACCCGTTCTTCATCCTGCCGGCGATCATGGCCGCGGCGATGTTCGTTCAGTACAAGCTGAACCCGCAGCCGCCGGACCCGGTCCAGCAGAAGGTCTTCATGATCATGCCGATCGCGATGTCAGTGATGTTCGCCTTCTTCCCCGCGGGCCTGGTCCTCTACTGGGTGACGAACACCGTGCTGTCGATCGCGCAGCAGTGGAATATCAATCGGCGGATAGAGAAGGCCGCCGCGAAGCGCGGCTGACAGAGCTGAGAGCCTACAGCCGACAGCTCACAGCCCGGACAAGAACGCTGTCCTCGGCGGCGGCGGCGACCCTCCGGGCTGTAGGCTGTGAGCTGTAGGCTGTAAGCTCGCGAGCCGAATGGCTCGCGCAGATACCATCGTCGCCGCAGCCACGCCGCCCGGCCGCGGCGGTGTCGGCATCGTTCGCGTTTCAGGGCCGAAGGCGCCGGAGATCGGCGCCGTGATGGTTGGAGAGCTGCCGCCCGCGCGGCGCGCCTCCTTCGTGCGCTTTCTCGATGGAAACGGCGAGCCGATCGATGCCGGGCTCGCACTCTTTTTCCCGGCACCGCACTCCTATACCGGCGAGCACGTGCTCGAGCTGCATGGTCACGGCGGCCCCGTCGTCGTCGAGGCGCTCGTCAGACGCGCGCTCGAGCTCGGCGCACGGCTCGCGCAGCCGGGTGAATTCACGCAGCGCGCATTTCTCAACGACAAGCTCGATCTCACGCAGGCCGAAGCGATAGCGGACCTGATCGATGCCGGATCGCGCGAGGCCATGCGCGCGGCCATGCGCTCTCTGCAAGGCGAGTTCGCCGCCATGGTGCAGGGACTCACCGAGCGGGTGATCGAGCTTCGCACCTACGTCGAGGCCGCGATCGATTTTCCGGAAGAGGAGATCGACTTTCTCGCCGATCAGGAGCTCGCGGATCGTGTGCAGGCCGTACGCGATCACTTCGAGGGCGTGCAGCAGAGCGCGCAGCAGGGGCGGCTGCTCCGCGAAGGCATGACGGTCGTCATTGCGGGACGCCCCAATGCGGGCAAGTCGAGCCTTCTGAACCGGCTCGCGGGCTACGACGCCGCGATCGTCACGCCGATCCCCGGCACGACGCGCGACGTGCTGCGGGAGCGCATCCACCTCGACGGCATGCCGCTGCACGTGCTCGATACGGCCGGGCTGCGGGAGGCGGGCGACGTCGTCGAGGAGGAGGGCATCCGGCGCGCGCAGGCGGAGATGCAGCGTGCGGATCGCGTGCTGTTCGTGATCGATTCAGCCAACGATCCGGCGGGCGCGGCGTACGCAGAGCAGGCGCATCGCCTGCCGAAAGACGTGCCGGTCACGCTCATATTCAACAAGTGCGATCTCTCCACGGGGATTCCGATTGCGGACACCGTCAGCGGGCCACCGCGCATCGCACTGTCGGCGGTAACGGGCGACGGGCTCGACAAGCTGCGCGCGCACCTGAAATCGTGCATGGACTACCGGCCGGCCGAAGCCGGGACCATTTCGGCGCGGCAACGGCATCTGGATGCGCTCGCGCGGGCGCGTGCGCACGTCGATGAGGCGGCGCGTCAGCTCGAGGAGCGGCGCGCGGGGGAGCTCGTCGCCGAGGAGCTGCGCGCCGCGCAGCAAGTACTGGGCGAGATCACCGGCGAGTTCACGAGCGACGATCTGCTCGGCCGGATCTTCGCGAGCTTCTGCGTCGGAAAATAGCTGACCTTCCAGCCACGTCCTCGCCGGGCGTGAACTCCACGCGGTCGAGGCAGTGAGTCGGTCGATCCATAGTCGCCCGCTCCATGTCGCGCGCCAGCGAGCATACTTTGTGCCGCGTTTGACGCCACGGTGAAACCGTCCAATGTGGCACCCCCATATCCCTGAGCTGCCGCCGCCGTCCGAGATCCCGGACCTCGAGCCCGAGGAACTGGCCGGGCCTCTGCTCGCATACATACGAAGCCAGACTAAAGGCCATTCGCGCGGCACCGTTCATTTGGGGAACGTGTGCCGGGTGTTCTCTCACAGGCTGGAAGACGCAACCTATGACGTGCGGACGGTGGAGCGCGCCCTTTCTGCGGCTTGGAGCGTGCTTGAACGGACCGGGATGGTGGCAGTCGATCCAGAGCAGGCCCACTACGCCGTCTATTTCGTGACGAAGCGCGGAGCCGCCGCGTCCGTCACGGAATGGTCGCAAGTGGTGCTCGCGGCTTCGATCCCGCCAGAGATGTTTCACCGGGAGCTGCGCACGACGGTCTATGCGAAGTTCCTGCGCGGTGACCATGACGGTGCGCTGCTTGAAGCGTTCCGTCTGGTTGAGGTTCGCGTTCGGGAAGCGGGCAGCTTCGGACCTACGGACCTGGGCGTACCGCTCATGCGCAAGGCATTCCAGACGGCGAGCGGGCCGCTGACTGATCCCGGCGAGTTGACGGCCGAGCAGCAGGCATTGTCGGATCTGTACGCCGGAGCGATCGGGCGCTTCAAGAACCCGCCAAGCCATCGGCTCACGTCGCCGGATGCGGCCCCTACGGCACGGCTCCTGTCATTCGCGAGCTATCTGTTAACGCTGCTGGAATCGCGGCCGATCAAGTAGGGGCGCGCGGCGCTGTAGCCACCCGCCGCACGTACTCACCGCTCGCCTCGTTCATTGCCACGTCCGGCCTCGTCCTTCGGGTGCTGCTCGCGAAGACGCGCTAATACCGCAGGGATATGTCTTACCGGACACCGGCAAGTCCCTCACCGGCGTATCTTGCAGGCGGAGAATAAAGGAACGCGCCCGTGCGGAAATCGCAGCTCGCCTGATGATGGAAGATACCGTCCAGCAAACCGCGCCTGAAGCTGAGCGAGTCGCAACGGCTGCAATGCTGGCTCGCATCGCGGCCGACTTGGATGTGCTGGCAGAAGTGCTCGGCGGATATCCAGACAGAAACCCGGAAGTCTGGCGCAGCGTCGAATGGGCCAAGCAGCTTACAGATCTCGGCCTGGCGTGCGAGCGCCTCCGACACCGAGCTCGTCAGCTCGAGGAAATCGCTGAGCGATCCAAGGGGGAGAGCCCCTGATTGGCGCTGGTCTGCGCTTCCATCAGGACATAGATCAGCTTCGCGTACGCACGCACGTGTCCGTCCGAGTCGTGGTTCATCAGCGCTGCGGGAGAGGAACTTGCCGCCCTGCTCGCGTCCCCTCGTCTGCACGCTGGCGGACTTATGGTGACGGGCGTAGAGTCGCGACCATCAGGGCCTGAAATGAGAGCGCCGAGGGATTGGCCGGCGATGCAATGTTGATCTCCCCGCTTAGCTTGCCGACCGGCTGGTCGCGCACCGGCCCAACGGTTCCGCCTCGCACCGATCCTGGCTTCGGCCAGTCGCGCGAGGTGTCGCGTCCAACGATTCTCGCGGTGGACGATGAGCCTGAAACGCTCGACTTCCTGAAAACCTTTCTCGAGGGCGAAGGGTTCAACTTCGTGCAGGCGTTCAGTGGGCCGGAGGCGATCGAGCTCGCCCGCCAGCAACGACCGAATCTCGTGATTATCGACGTGATGATGCCCGGGATGAATGGGCTGGAGCTCTGCGCGGAACTTCGGGAGAATCGCGACACGAGCAACGTCCCGATTATTCTCTACAGCGCCTACGACATGATCAAGCATTCGAACACAGGTCTCTACGACCGCGCGTTTGTAAAACCTGCCGATCCGGACGAGCTGCTCTGGACAATCCGAGCGCTCACGTCCGAGCCCTCCTGACAGCCGCATCGCGGCATAGGCACGAGACGGAGTTCGCCATTGCTCACTCTGCCGAGCACGTCGCCCACGCGCTGGCCGCTACCACGCCGTCGACGGCCATTTCCAGAAGTCACTGGTTCGGGCAAATCGCGGGACCGACAGCGACCGTCAATCCTCGCCGTGGACGATGAACCCGACGCGCTCGATTTCCTCAGGGCCTACCTCTCGACCGAAGGATTCGACGTCGTGCAGGCGGCGAGCGGTGAACAGGCGCTCACTCTCATCGAGGAGCAACGCCCGCATCTGGTGATCATCGATTACATGATGCCGGGAATGACCGGTCTCGAGTTGTGCGAGGAGCTGCGTGGCCGCGCTGAGACGCATGACATTCCGATCATCATCTACAGTGCGTATGAGATGCGACATTCAAACACCGGCCTTTTCGAGCGCTCCTTCATGAAGCCGGCGGACCTCGACGAGATGCTTGGTGCCATTCGTTCTCTGCTGCCGGCGGCTTCGTCGTAGCGCCCGTCCGATGCGATCACCCCTCACGAGGGTGGCGTGTTCGCGATACGCGCGCCCTGAATCTCGTACGCGCGGTCGATGAGCTCGTGTTCCCCGTTCGCGTCCGCTGACGCGAACAGATCGTCGGGTCGCAGCTTCAATCTCTCCACCAGTCGGGCATCGGCTTCGTCCCCGGATTCGATCGCGCCGTCGCGCAGGATGTGCGCGATCGCGACGTTCGCTTTCGAGAGCTCCCGTCCCACGAGAATCGTGCGGTGGCAGTCGAGCGGCTCGTATTCGGCGCACATGATCGCAACGCGTGCTTCGTCCGCGAGCGATCGCACGCGCTCGAGGCCGCGCCGGAACGGCTCGGTAGCCGCGAGCCGCCGGTATGAGGCGCGGCCGTTCTCGTAGCAGGTCGGGTCGTCGGTACGCGCACTGAGCTCGACACCCAGAAATTCGTAACGCATGCCGTTCGCGGCGAGCGCCGTCTCGAGCGCCTTGCGATTGAACTGGGAATTGAACCGGCTCGCGGGTTTCGAGCGCACGTCGGCGACGACCTCGATGCCGTGCTGCTGCTGCAGCGACACGAACCGCTCGATCGGGTGGTTCGAATGTCCGATCGTGTAGACCACGGCGCTCACCCCGCGCCGAGCTCCGCCAGCAGCGCGCGCGCCGTCGATTCGGCGCAGGCGCGAAGCTCCGCGATCGCCGATCGGCCGAGCGCATCCACCTCGATCCCGAGTCGCACTAACACGCGATCAGGCATGCAAGATTGCGGCCATAATGCGTGCGCATGGCACGCAAAGTGGCGATTCCCACCGACGTTCGCGCCGCGCTCGAGGAACTACTCGGCGAGGCAGTGGACGGCATCGAGGTGATCGAGCGCTCGTGGTTCGCCAAAGCGCACATGCGCGCCATCGCGACGACGCGCCGGAAGAGGATCTACCTGCGCGGCAGCTCGCACGACTTTTTCAGCAACCCTTCGCTCATGCTGCACGAGTACTGCCACGTGATCCGTCAGTGGCAGCCTGGCCATCTCACGCTTCTGCGGTACGTGCTCGAATGGTTCCGGCGTGGGTATTGGGACAATCGCTTCGAGGTGGAAGCGCGCGAGTTCGCCGACGACAACCTCTATCGCTTTCGCGCGCTGCTCGCGCGGCACCGCGCCGCCGAGGGGCGAGCTCCCGCGATCCCGGCCTGACTCTGCGCTTGTCTCATCAGTGATTCAACAGCGGGCGAAACTGGCTCAACCGAGCAGTTTTTCGCGCCTATAGAGCCGCCCGGCGAGCCCTGCGAGCAGCGCACCCAACGCAAGCGTCACGCCGAGGGAGAGGGCGAGGTGGGCGAACGGAATCGCCTCGTCGCGCAGCAGTCGCGTGATGAGAAAGTGCTGGCTCAAGGACGGCACGGCCATGAGCGCGGTCGTCGGTCGCACGCCCATGACGCTCGCGAACATCAGAGGCAGCGTCGGAACGAGCAGCACGAATCCGAGATACGTCTGCGCCTCGCGATAGCTGCGGGTGTACGCGGCGACGATCGTCATGATCGACGCGCCGAGCAATGTGAGCGGCGCGCAGAAGAGCACGACCAGTGCCGCGATGCGCGCGTCGAAGTTCGCGCTCATGCCGAAGCGCTCGAGTCCGACGAACTGCAGCAGGATCGCGAACGCGGCCACGGTGAGCACGAGCGACAGCAGCATGTACGCGCACGCGGCGAGGATCTTGCCGTAGATGAGATGCGAACGCGGCACCGGCACGGTGAGCAGCGGCTCGAGCGACCCGCGCTCGCGCTCGCCCGCCGTCGCGTCGATCGCGAGATACAGGCCGCCCATCAGCATCGTGAGCAGCACGAGGTAGGACAGCGCGCCGAGCGCAAGGACGGAGCGGGTCGCGGGTGTGGACACGTCGACGTCGTGGATCGCAACCGGAGCGAGCACCAGCGGATCGATGCCGCGCGCGATCATTCGCAGTCGCGCGATCGTGAGGGTGTATCGATTGAGGAGCGCGCGGATGCGCCCCGCATTGCGGTCGTCGTATGCATCGGACGCATCGGCGTAAAGCAGCACGGGCGCCGGTTGCGCGCTGGTGAAGCGCTGGCCGAAATCCTCCGGAATCATGAGCACGGCCTTGTGCCGCCCCTCGATCACGGTGGCCCGCGCGGCGGCATCGTCGTATGAAACCGCCTCGATGAGCACTCCGTTCTCCCGCAGATGATCGAGCAGATTGGGCGCGCGCTCGGCGTGTGCCACGGCGAGCCTCACGGGCCGCTCGTCCTCGCTCGTGCCACGTTCGACCATGAGTTGCAGGGCGCCGGCGAACAGCAGCGGTCCGAACAGCGGCCCGAACACGAGCGCCGAGATCACCGTGCGCCGGTCGCGCAGGTTTTCGCGGAATTCCTTGCGAAAGACGGCACGGACCGCGCGCATCACTCGAGGCCTTCGTCCGTGCCGATGAGGCTCACGAACGCGTCCTCGAGATTCGCGTGTCCGGTGCGGGCCCGGATCTCTCCGAGCGTGCCCTGTGCACGCACGACACCGTGGGCGATCACCACCGCATCGTCGCAGAGGGCCCCGACTTCCTGCATGACGTGGCTCGAGAGCAGCACGCAATGCCCGTCGGCCCGCAGCCGCTCGAGAAGCCGGCGCAGGCTGCGCACCGCCATGACGTCGAGGCCGTTCGTCGGCTCGTCCAGCAGCAGGTTGCGTGGCCGATGCACGAGCGCGCGGGCGAGCGCGGTCTTCAGGCGCTCGCCCTGCGAGAAACCCCTGGCCCTGCGTTCCGCGACCTCGCCCAGCTCGAGCAGCGCGATCAGCTCGTCCGCGCGCCGGGCGCGCTCGGGCCCGGTGAGGCCGTGCAGCTCGCCGAAATACAGGATGTTCTCCCGCGCCGTGAGATGCGGGTAGATGCCCGCGGCGTGAGGCAGCACGCCGATCACGCGGCGCGCAGCGAGCGAATCGGCGACGACGCTGATGCCGTCGATCCTCGCATCGCCGGCGTCGGGGCGCAGTACGGTGTAGAGCATCCGCAGCGTGGTGGATTTGCCAGCGCCGTTCGGGCCGAGCAGCCCCGTGATCCGGCCGTCGAGCGCGCGCAGGCTCACGTCCCGCACGGCGGCCACCTCTCCGAAGCGCTTGGAGAGTCCCTCGGCCTCGATCACGCGTGCGCTTTCACGGGGCCGGGCCGGCGACCGACGTGAAAAAAGGCATCGGCTTCAACTGTCGGGTGCAGCCCGTTTCGAGATCGCGTGCAGTGCCCGCCGCGACGAACGCGGCCATGATGCGCTCGACGCACGGTGCGGTGAGCTGGCCGTGGCCTTGCGCCTCGAGCACGAGATGCCGGTGATCGGCGAATCCGGTGCGTGCCTGTTCGGCGTACGCCGGCGGGGTCACCGGATCGTCGGTGCCCGACAGGAGCAGCGCCGGCGTCGCGCTCACGAGCGGCGCGTGCAGGTCTTCATCCATCGGGCCGCGCGGCCACACCTCGCACGCCTTGCGCAAGCCGTCGATCTGCTGAGTGCCGAGATAGGTGCGCGCGAGGCGCGCCCGATCGATCGCGAGCGAATCGTAGAACGGTACGTCCTCGGCGCAGACGACCGAGACGTTCATTCCGTAGGCGAGCAGGTTCTCGAGGCTGTCGCTCACCATCGCGAATTGCCCGGCGAGCGGTGCGAAATCGTGCTCCTGATCGGCCGCATGCAGCGCGAGCGGCAGGAGCGCCGCCTGCTCCGAGGCATAGGTCGCGAGCCGCAGGACAGTGGCGAAGTGCACGTCGGTGAACGTCATGGTCCACGGCGCGCCGGTCGTCGGGTGCCGCAGGCTCACGGGCTCGGGCCGCTCGGCGAGCTGCTCGCGCAGGTTCTGATAGGCAGCCACCGGATCGCCGAATCTCGCCTGGCAGTCCGCGTCGCGAGCGCACCGCGCGAGAATGCTCACGAGAGCGTTCTCCGCATCGAGCGCCATCGCCGGCCCCAGGATGAGCTGCGGCGGCACCACGCCGTCGAGAATCACGGTGCGCGCCCGTGCGGGAAATCTCCGCACGTAATGCTGTGCGACCCGCGAGCCGTAGGAGACGCCGTACAGGTTCACGCCTTCGTAGCCGAGCGCCGCGCGCACGCGATCGAGGTCCTGGACGGCAAGGCTCGTCGTATAGAAGGCGACGTCGGCGCGCGTGGCGAGCGTCGCGAGGCAGCGGGCCGTCTCCGCCGCGATCACCGCCGGGGTCGCGCGCAGCATCACGTCCTGGTCGAGCTCGCACGTGAGCGCGTTCGAGCGACCCGTGCCGCGCTGATCGACCAGCACGATGTCGCGGTCGCGCCGGATGCGCGCGAACGCCGGCGCGACGCCGGAGTAAAAATCCGTCGACGCCATGCCCGGACCGCCCGCGATGACGAACAGCGGATCGAGCCGCTTGCGCCTGTTGATGGCCGGCACACGCGCCACGTAGAGGTCGATGCGCCGCCCTTCGGGCCGCGCGGGATTCTCCGCGACCGTAAGCGTGCCGCATTCGGCAGCAATCGCCGTGAGTTTCGCCGGATGCTCGATGTGGCAGGGGGTGAGCGTGAGCGCTCGATCCTCCACTTCCCGTGCCGAGGTCGAGCTCGCGGCAAACGCTGCGAGCACCGCGCCGAGGACGATCCGAAGGCCTGACATGGGGGCGAGATGATAGCTGCGGCGGCGCGCCGGGGCGCGCCTTGGCGCAGGCGGCGCTGGAAGCCTAGAATCGCGGCCCTTTTGAGGGCGTTGTACCTGATGCGGTTCGCGGAAGAATTCGATGTCATCGTGGTCGGCGGCGGTCATGCCGGTACCGAGGGCGCGCTTGCGGCCGCGCGCATGGGCGCGCGCACGCTGCTGCTGACGCAGAGCATCGAGACCGTCGGTGCGATGAGCTGCAATCCTGCGATCGGTGGCATCGGCAAGGGGCATCTCGTCAAGGAGATCGACGCGCTCGGCGGCGCCATGGCGCACGCCGCGGACTGCGCTGGTATCCAGTTCCGCACGTTGAACTCAAGCAAGGGTCCGGCAGTGCGCGCGACGCGGGCCCAGGCCGACCGCCAGCTTTACCGGCGGGCGATCCGCTCGATCCTCGAGCGCGAGCCGAAGCTTCGCGTCTTTCAGGCCGAAGTGGCGGACCTCGTGATCGAGAACGGCTGCGTGCGCGGCGTCGTCACGGTCAGCGGCGTCGAGTTCGCGACGCGCGCGGTCGTACTGACGGTCGGGACGTTTCTCGGCGGGCGCATTCATGTCGGGCTCGAGAACTACCAGGGCGGGCGTTCAGGCGATCCGCCCTCGAACCGCCTCGCCGCGAGACTTCGCGAGCTGCCGTTCCGCGTCGGACGACTGAAGACCGGTACGCCGCCCCGCATCGACGGTCGGACGATCGATTACACCGGGCTCACGCGGCAGCCGAGCGACGACCCCGTCCCTGTCTTTTCGTACCTTGGGCGAGGCAACGAGCATCCCAAGCAGGTCGATTGTTTCATTACGCAGACCAACGAGCGAACCCACGAGATCATCCGAGGGGGCACCGATCGCTCGCCGATGTTCACCGGCGCCATCGAAGGGGTCGGTCCGCGTTACTGCCCTTCAGTGGAGGACAAGGTGCACCGCTTCGCGGAGAAGGCATCGCATCAGATCTTCATCGAGCCCGAAGGGCTCGACACTCACGAGGTTTACCCGAACGGGATTTCGACGAGCCTGCCGTTCGACGTGCAGTACGAGTTCGTGCGCTCGATCCGCGGCTTCGAGAACGCATACCTGACCCGCGCCGGCTACGCGATCGAATACGACTACTTCGATCCGCGCGATCTCAAAGCCTCGCTCCAGACGCGGTTCGTCGCCGGCCTTTTCTTCGCCGGCCAGATCAACGGCACGACCGGCTACGAAGAGGCCGCCGCGCAGGGGCTCGTCGCCGGCATCAACGCGGCGCGACTCGTCGCCGGGCTCGACGCGTGGATGCCTAAGCGCAGCGATGCGTACCTGGGCGTGCTCATCGACGACCTCGTCACGCGCGGGACGCGCGAGCCGTACCGCATGTTCACGAGCCGCGCGGAGCATCGGCTGCTGCTGCGCGAGGACAATGCGGATCTTCGCCTGACGCCCGTCGGCCGCGAGCTCGGGCTCGTAGGTGACGAGCGCTGGCGGCTGTTCGAAGCGAAGGCTCGGTTGTCGGATGCGGAAGTGACGCGGCTCGAGGCGGTTCGCGTACGGCCGGGCGTTTCCGCTTTCGATTTTCTGCGACGGCCCGAAGTGAGCTACGCACGGCTGCTCGCGATCGCCGGGGAGCCGGTCTGGCTGACGACGGGCGATGAAATCGATGACCGCCTGCCGCGCGAGGTTGCGCTGCAGGTCGAAGTACGCGCCAAGTACTCCGGGTACATCGAGCGTCAGCTCGATGAGATCGAGCGGCAGCGGCGGAGCGAGGAAACCCGGCTGCCGGACGATCTCGACTACGCGCGCATCGCGGGGCTCTCGACGGAAGTGCGCCAGCGGCTCGCTGAAGCCCGCCCGATGACGCTCGGCCAGGCAGGGCGGCTCCCGGGCGTAACTGCCGCCGCCATCTCCATTCTGCTCGTGCATCTCAAGAAGCGGAGCCGGGCGGCGTGAGCTTCGTGCGGCAGCTAGCGGAAGCCTGGCGCCGCAACGATTCGCTCGTGTGCGTCGGGCTCGATCCGGAGCTCGAACGCTTTCCGCGGCACGTGGCCGGCGCCGCTTCGCCGATCTTCCAGTTCAGCAAGGCGATCATCGACGCCACGGCCGACCTCGTGTGTGCGTACAAGCCGCAGTTCGCCCACTACGCGGCCTGCGAAGCGGAGGATCAGCTCGAGCGCACGATCGAATACATCCACCGCAAGTGTCCCGGGATCCCGGTGATCCTCGATGCGAAACGCGGCGACGTGGGCAGTACCGCGGAGAAGTACGCGATCGAAGTCTTCGAGCGCTACGGCGCGGACGCGGTAACGGTCAATCCGTATCTCGGGGGAGATTCGCTCGAGCCGTTCCTGAAGTACGCCGAGAAAGGCGTGATCGTGCTGTGCCGGACCTCCAATCCCGGCGCGCGCGACCTGCAGGATCTCGAGATCGGCGGGCGCAGGCTCTACGAGCTGATCGCCGCGTTCGCGGCGGAGAAGTGGAATTCGCGCGGCAACGTGGCGCTCGTCGTCGGCGCGACCTATCCGCGCGAGCTGGCGCAGGTGCGCGCGATCGTCGGCACGATGCCGCTCCTCGTGCCAGGAATCGGCGCGCAGGGCGGCGAGCTCGCGCAGGCGATCGTCAACGGCCGCAGTGCCGACGGCACCGGGCTCATCGTCAGCTCATCGCGCGCGATTCTGTACGCATCGGCGGGCGAGAACTTCGCCCTGGCGGCCCGCACGGCCACGCGGCAACTGCGCGATGAGATCAATCTTCACCGCGGGAGCCGCTCCTTCTGATGCGCGCATCCCTGGCGCTCGTCCTCGCCTTCGGCATCTTCTGCGCGTGCTCGCGCGGTCCCGACGCAGCGTCGGCGCCGGCGGAAACGACGGTGCTGCTTCGCGGGAACGGGCCGGAGCCCGATTCGCTCGATCCTCAGAAGGCGCGGACGAACGAGGCGCAGACGATTCTGCGCGACATCTGCGAGCCGCTGACGTCGCTCGGCCGCGATGCAAGCACCGTCCCGGGAGCCGCGCGCGCGTGGCGCGTCGGCGAGGACGGCCGCACGTATACCTTCGAGCTGCGTCGGGACGCGCGCTGGTCGAACGGCGATCGGCTCGTCGCGGAAGACTTCGTCGCGGCGCTGCGGCGGCTCGTCGATCCGGCGACGGCGTCTCAGTACGCGCAAGTCGTGGATGTGATCGCCAACGCGCCCGCGATCGTTGCCGGCAAGGCCGATCCGCAGACGCTCGGCGTCGCGGCGCCGGACGAATCGACCGTCGTCATCACGCTCACAGCGCCGGCGCCGTACCTGCCGGGCCTCCTGGCGCACCCGAGCACGTGTCCGGCGCACCGGCCCACGCTCGCGCAGCACGCGGCTGCCTTCGCGAAACCCGGCGTCACGGTGTCGAACGGTGCGTTCGTGCTCACGGAGTGGATACAGGGAGTCCACGTGACCGCCGAACGCAACCGCCGCTACTGGAACGACGCGGCGACGCGCATCGATGCCGTGAGGTACCTGCATATCGCGGACGAGAACGCGGAGCTCGCGCGCTACCGCGCAGGGGCGCTGCACGTGACGAACGCGGTGCCGCGCGGGCAGTTCGACTGGATCATGGCGAATCTGGCGGACGAGCTGCGCATCGGGCCGCAGCTCAACACGTACTACTACGGCTTCAACCTCGATCGGGAGCCGTTTCGAAGCAGGCCCGGGCTGCGTCGCGCGTTGTCATTGGTCGTCGACCGGGAGCGCCTGGCGCAGTCCGTGCTGCGCGTGGGCGAGCTGCCCGCGAACGGGTGGGTGCCGCCGGGAATTCACGACTACGGCGCACAATCATTCGACTACACAGGCCGGCCGATGAGCGAGCGCATTGCGGAAGCCCGGCGGCTCTACGCGGCCGCCGGCTACACGGCCGCGCGACCGCTGACGTTCGAGCTGCGCTACAACGCGGGCGAAGTGCACAACAAGCTCGCGGTCGCCGTCTCGTCCATGTGGCGTGAAGCGCTCGGCGTCGATGCAAAGCTCGCCGCCGTGGAATTCAAGTCGCTGCTGCAGGACATCGACACGCGCGCGGTGGACGTCTTCCGCTCGAGCTGGCTCGGCGACTACAACGACGCCTACACGTTCCTGCAGTACCTGAAGAGCGATTTCGGCATCAATCTGCCGCGCTATGCCAACCCGGCGTACGACGCGCTGCTCGTGAAAGCGGCTGCCGAGACCGACAGTGCGCGCCGCCGCGCGTATCTCGAGGAGGCCGAGCGCACGATGCTCGCGGACCATCCACTGATTCCGCTCTACTTCTACGTCAACAAGCATCTCGTGAAGCCGCAGCTACGCGGCTGGTACGACAACGTGATGAACGTCGTCTACAGCAAGGATCTGAGCCTCACGGCCGCGGCGCGCTAACGGCCGATGTTGCGGATGTGCGAGCGCGCACGCGGTGAAGCAGGCTCCGGCTGCAAGCTGTGAGCTGCTGGCTGTCGGCTCTTCCGTTCCAGCGACTCCCCCGTGAGGTCCCGCAGGAAGCGGCCGTACCAGTTGTGGATGTCGTGGCGCCGAACGGCCTCGAGCATCTGGTGATGGCGATGCCCCCGCTCATCGAGCGGCATGTGCAGTGCCGTCTGCAGCGCGAGCGCCATGCCGCGTTTGTCGTGCGGATTGACCTGCAGCGCGCCGGTGAGCTCGCGCGCAGCCCCGGCGAGCGGGGAGATGATCAGCACGCCCGGATCGTCCTCGGGCTGCGCGGCGACGAACTCCTTCGCAACGAGATTCATGCCGTCGCGCACCGGCGTAACGAGCGCCACCTGCGCAGAGCGCAGAAATCCCATGAGAGTGGCGTGCGTGAAGTTGCGGTTGAGATAGCGGATCGGTGTCCAGTCCGCATCCGCGAAGCGCCCGTTCAGCCTGCCCGCCGACTGCTCGAGCGCCCGGCGAATCTCGCCGTAGGCGAGCACGTCGCCGCGGCTCAGAGGCGCGATCTGAAGGAAGGTCACCTTCCCCTGGTTCTCCGGGAAGGTCTCGAGAAATTCCTCGAACGCCTCGAAGCGCTGGGTGAGGCCTTTGCTGTAGTCGAGGCGATCGACGCCGATGATGAGCTTGCGGCCCTGCAGACTCGTGACCATACGCTGCACGGCTTCGTCCGCCGCGGCGCCTTGCGACTCCTTGCGGACTTCTTCGAGATCCACGCCGATCGGATAGGCGCCCACGCGAACGCGCCGTCCCGCGATCTCGAGCTGCTCGCCGTGGCGGGCGTCGCCGCCGAGGCCCGCGAGCTCCACGGACGAGAGGAAAGAGGCCACGTCGTCCTCGCTCTGAAAGCCGACGAGATCGTACTGACAGAAGTCGCGGACGAGCTCGGCGTAGTTTGGCAGCACGCGCAGCACCTGGGCGTGCGGAAAAGGTATGTGGAGAAAAAACCCGACCGGTCCTTCGAAACCCTGCTGCCGCAGATACCGCCCGAAGGGGATCAGGTGGTAGTCGTGAATCCACACGGTATCCCCGGGCTCGATCAGGCTCATGAGCTGCCGTGCGAGTGTCGCGTTCACCGAGTGATAGGCCTCGTACTCGCGCTGCTCGTGGCGAAACCGCCCTGGAAAATAATGAAACAGCGGCCAGAGAGTGCCGTTGCAGTAGCCGTTGTAGTACAGCTCGAACTCGCTTTGCTGAAGATCCATCGTCGCGAAGCGGATGTTCTCGCGCGCCAGGACCTCGGGTTCTCCCGGCGCATCGCTCGTCGTTTCGCCGCTCCACCCGAACCAGACGCCGCCGGTGTGCCGAAGCGCGGCGAGCACGCCTACCGCGAGGCCGCCGGGCGAGGCGCCGCGGCGCGGCAACGAGATGCGGTTCGAGACGCAGACGAGGCGCTTCACTGGACTCTCATGGCCTACGGCCAGCTCTTAACGGGGTTCGCACTGCGAACCCCGTTAAGAGTGTGCCGCAGGCACTGGGAAGTACAGACAAGCCTCAGTCATGGCAACCCCGCTATGCGGACGCAGGAACGGCAAGGCCCGCGCGAGGCGGGCCTTTCACGACGTCAGCAAGAAAGGGACCCGTCAGGCGGCGTCGCGTATCTGGAGCTGCCCCATTCCCGGGCGAAAGTAGACGCGTCTCGATGCGCCGGTCGCGACGTTCGGCGAGAGAGCTGCGGCGCCGGCGTCCTGAAGGAAGTGTCCGACCAGCGCGAGCACGCTGCGGGAAGCCGCATGCGCCGCGGCGTCGTTCGGAAAGTGCGCGGCGATCTTCGCCTGCATGTTGCGCCCTGCGGGCGCCGCCTCTCGCAACGCCTCGATGCAGCGATCGAGCAGAAGCATCTCGGTGGCGAGAGTGGTATCGGTGACGTCGACCGGCTTGTCGCTGCGGATGATGCAACGAAGGTGCAGCAGCGCGCCCGCCTCTTCGATCGCATCGAACAGACACACGGCGATGCCGCAGCTGAGCTCGGCAGTCAGCACGGTGTCGTCCGCTACCACCTCGTAGCGGTCCGGAGGGACTTCGATTTCGCGGCGCGCTGGATCCATGACGGGTTGTATACCGCCAACGGTTCCGTGGCGCCGAGTGCGAAGTAGTAAAACTTGAACTGCAGCACGCTACGGTTCCATTCGCTGTGACGTAACGCGGCGGGCGTGCCGGATTGCCCTGACTGGCCCCCAGGCGCGAAGAATCGGTCAAAGCCCGAACGCCGTTGCGAAGATGGCGATCTGCAGAAGGCCGGTGGCCGCGAGCATTACGGAGAAAAGTACGTTACCCATGATGTGTCTCCCGGTTGAGTTGTGCCGTTTCGATGCACCCGAGGGTGCGAGGGGTTTAAAGCACCCGGCATGCCAGATTCTCGAAACCGCGTTCGGCTCGTCGGCGGGGGCAGGCTCAACTGTCTGATCGGGAACGTGAATTTTCTTGCGACGAAACGCTCGGCCACCCGTCGATGCGGGATTCGAACCCCGTCGTGAGACCCCTTCAGTCCCGGTCGTGGGACGTCCGGCGGACGTCCGCTGTCCGGGAAATCTCGCTCGCGGGACGGTTGCTCGTACGGGCGCCCAGAGTCAGCGCGTCGCGATCGCGTACTGATCGCGAAGGAAGAGCGAGCCGATCACTGCCGTCATCATCGCGACGGCGATCGGATACCAGAGGCCCGCGTAGATGTCGCCCGTCGCGGCGACGATCGCGAACGACGTCACCGGCAGGAATCCGCCGAACCATCCGTTGCCGATGTGATAGGGCAGTGACATCGACGTGTAGCGGATGTGAGCGGGAAAGAGCTCGACGAGCCACGCCGCGATCGGGCCGTACACCATGGTCACGTAGATGACGAGCAGCGTGCAGAGCGCGATCACGACCGGATAGTTGAAGGCGCTCATGTCCGCCCTGGCCGGATAGCCGGCGGACGCGAGCGCGCTCCGCAGAGCAGCGGTGAACTGGTCGCTCGCGCTCTTGAATCTGCTTCGTTCCAGGCCGGCCCCTTCGAAAGCGGTCAGCTCCGTCCCGCCAGCTGCACCGATGCGGACGCGCGCGCGTGCTCCCGGCGGCGCCGCCTCGTTCGCGTATGGAACGCCGGCGCGGGCGAGCGCCGACTTCACGACGTCGCACGAGCTCGTGAAGGCCTTGCGTCCCACCGGGTCGAACTGGAACGAGCACTGCGCCGGATCGGCGATCACCGCTACCGGGGCGCGCGCGACCGCTGCGTCGAGCGCGGGGTTTGCGAAGTGCGTGAGCGCCTGGAACAGCGGGAAATAGGTGAGCGCCGCGAGCACGCAGCCCGCCATCACGATCTTCTTGCGGCCGATCCGGTCGGAAAGCGCGCCGAAAACGATGAAGAACGGCGTGCCGATGAGCAGGGCGGCCGCGATGACGAGATTCGCGGCCGTCGCATCCACCTGCAAAATCTTCTCGAGGAAGAACAGCGCGTAGAACTGTCCCGCGTACCACACCACGGCCTGGCCGGCAGTGGCGCCGAGCAAGGCGAGGAGCACGATGCGCGCATTCGACCACTGCCCGAACGCCTCGGTGAGCGGCGCCTTCGACAGCCCGCCTTCGCTTCGAATCGCCTGGAACACCGGCGACTCCTGCAGCTGCAGGCGGATGTACACCGAGACGACGAGCAGGGCGATCGACAGCAGGAACGGAATGCGCCAGCCCCACGATTCGAACTCTTTCTCGCCGAGCAGCGCCCGGCACGCAAGAATCACGAGCAGCGACAGGAACAGCCCGAGCGTTGCGGTCGTCTGGATCCAGCTCGTGTAGAGACCGCGGCGGCCGGGCGGCGCGTGCTCCGCGACGTAGGTCGCGGCGCCTCCGTACTCACCCCCGAGCGCAAGCCCTTGCAGCAGACGCAGGGCGATGAGCGCGATCGGGGCGCCGACGCCGATCTGCGCATAGCCGGGCAGGAGGCCGACGAGCGCCGTTGCCGAACCCATGATGACGATCGTCACGAGAAAGGTGTACTTGCGGCCGACGAGATCGCCCAGCCGCCCGAAGACGAGCGCGCCGAACGGACGCACGAAGAATCCGGCCGCGAACGCGAGCAGGGCGAAGATGAAGCCGGTCGTCTCGTTGACGCCGGAGAAGAACTGGCGGGAGATGATCGCGGAGAGCGAGCCGTACAGATAGAAGTCGTACCACTCGAACACCGTTCCCAGGGAGGAGGCGAAGATGACGCGCCGGTGGCCGCGGGCGATGCCGCCGGTGTGCGTTACGAGCGCCTCTGCTGCGATCGGTTCCCCTTCGTTCATCGCGCCGCAGTCTGGCTCAACAGCCGCTCGAGCTGCGCGCGGGCGGTCTCGAAGCGCTCTTCCAGCCGCCGCAGCGGATCGCGCAGTGTGCGTGCAGGCTGCGTCTCCGCCGCGCGTTCGAGCTCCGCAGCGGCCGCTCGCAGCGCGTCAGCGCCCATGTTCGCGCTGGTGCCCTTCAGCGTATGGGCCGCGCGCCGCACGAGCGCGGCGTCACCTTTGGTGATGCCGCTCTCGACGTCGGCGAGCGCGCGGCGACCGCTGTCGATGAAGGTGCCGACGAGGCCGTGCGCCAGCTCGGCATCGCCCATCGTGACTTCGCGGAATCGCCGCGCATCGATCACGGCGGTCTCCGTGGTGGTGGTCGCGCCGCTGCGCGCGGGCGATCGCGACCAGCGCTCGAGCACCGATTTCAGGCGGGGCAGCTCCACCGGCTTCGTGATGAAATCGTTCATGCCGGCCGCGAGACATGCATCGAGCTGCTCGCGCATCGCATTGGCGGTGAGCGCGACGATCGGCAAGCGGGAGCCTCCTGCTTCATGGATGCGAATCTGCCGGGTGGCCTCGAGCCCGTCCATCACCGGCATCTGCACGTCCATGAACACCACGTCGAACGACGTGCGCGCCGCGGCACGCACGGCTTCCTCGCCGTTGCTCGCGAGCGCGACGTCGCAGCCGAGCTTCTCGAGGTACAGCTGCGCGACGCGCTGATTGGTCGGATTGTCCTCTACGAGCAGCACGCTCCGGCGACGACCCGCCGGGGTGTCCACGAGCGTCGAGCGTGTGACGAGCGGCCGCAGGCGCTGCGTCCACTCCTGCGCCTCGTGCTCGAGCACCTGATCGAGTAGCGCGAGGAGCTCCCGGCCGCGGACCGGCTTTCGCAGGCTGCCCGCAAATCCTAGCTCGCGAAGCTGCGATTGCTCGCGCGCGTCATCGAGCAGGGTGAGCAGCACGAGCCGCGTTTCGTCGAACCGCGGCTCCTCGCGGATGCGCCGGCCGAGCATCATGCCGTTGCGGCCGGGCATGCGGAAATCGGCGAGCACCACGTGAATCGGCCGCCGCTCGCGGGCCGCGCGCTCGAGGCCGGTCATCGCGTCGGTAGCACTCGAGACGAGGTCGACGTCGTAACCGGCCTCGCGAAGCCGCGTGCCGATGACGGTCCGACAGGTCTCGTTGTCATCGACGACGAGCACGCGGCGTGCCCCCTCACCCTTCCCTCTCCCCCGCGGTGCGGGGGAGAGGGTGCCGGAGGCGGGTGAGGGGGTGGCGGCGCGCGCACGCACCGTGAACCAGAAGGTCGAGCCCTCCCCGGGACGGCTCTGCACCCCGACCTCACCGCCCATGAGCTCCGCCAGCCGCTTGACGATCGAGAGGCCGAGACCGGTGCCGCCGAAGTGGCGCGTGGTCGAGGAGTCCGCCTGGCTGAAGGGCTTGAAGAGCCTGCCGAGCTGTGCGGCGTCGAGTCCGACGCCCGTGTCGCGAACGCTGAATCGAAGCAGATGCTCATCGGCCTCGGTCGTCACGAGCTCCGCGCGCACGTGCACTTCGCCGCGCGGCGTGAACTTCACCGCGTTGCCAATCAGGTTCGAGAGTATCTGCCGCAGCCGACCGGGGTCGCATACGACCCGTGCCGGAAACTGCGCCGTCACGTCCGCGATGAGCTCGAGCTCCTTCGAGGACGCATGGACCACCATCGCGGACACGACGTCCTCGACGAGGGCGCCCGCGTCCGTCTCGACGTTCTCGATGTCGAGCTTACCGGCCTCGATCTTCGAGTGATCGAGAATGTCGTTGATGATCTCGAGGAGCGACTCGCCGCTGGAGCGGATCATCTCCGCGTACTCGCGCTGCCGGCGGTCGAGGTCGGTGTCGAGCAGCAACGCCGCCATGCCGATCACACCGTTCATCGGCGTGCGGATCTCGTGGCTTACGTTCGCGAGGAACTCGCTCTTGGCACGGCTCGCCGTCTCCGCCTGCTGTTTCGCCGCGACGAGCAGCCGCTGCGCTCGCAGCTCCTGCGTGAGGTCGTGGATCGAACCCGAGAGCACCGTCGGCTCGCCGTTCGCGTCGCGCTCGGCGACGGTGCGCGACCGGAACCAGCGATATTCGCCGTTCTGCGTTCGCAGGCGCAGGCGCACGTCGTACGGCCTGCCTGCGGTCGCTTGCTCGCGCGCCGTCTCGCGCAGCCTTGCCGCGTCTTCCGGATGCAGCAGCGCGTCGAGCGTCTGCGCAGACTCGCCCGCCGGCGTCGCGTCGTGGTCGAGCAGGCGGTGAAAGCGGCGCGAATACCAGGCGCGACCGGTCCGCAGATTCCACTCCCAGTATCCGTCCTGCGTGCCGCGTACCGCGCGCGCGAGGCGCTCCTGCACCATCTGCAGCAGCGCCTGTTGCTCGCGAAGCGCCGGCTCCGTCGTTCCGCTGCCGCGGGAAGATGCGCGCCCGCTTGCGTCGTGTTCGGGATCACGCTGCCAACGTCGGTAGAGCAGCGCGACACAACCGATCAGGCCCATCGCCAGCGCAGGGGCGAGGTATGTCGCGAGGCTGCCGCCGCCCGAAGCCCATGCGCCCAGCGCGAAGATCGCGAGAGCCGCGAGAACCATTCCGGGCAGCAGCAGTCGTGCGTGGTTCATTCTTTCGGACGTAAGTACGTGACTCCGGTCGCGGTTTTCCGCGAGGCGGGCCACCTCGCGCACAAGTCTTATGTAGCATACTGGCTCGCACCGGTCGCCTTATCCATGGCCGATTCCGATCAGCGTCCGACCACCGTCCTCGTCGTCGAAGATGACGCGCACATCGCCTATCTGCTCGGCTATCTCGCGCAGAAGGAAGGCTTTGCCGTCGAGCAGATCGCCGACGGACGAGCCGCGGCCCAGCGCCTGACCGAAGCGCCGGTGCCGGACCTCGTGCTCCTCGACGTGATGTTGCCCTATGCCGATGGCTTCGAGCTGCTCGCGCACATTCGCGCGAACGCGGGTTGGGAGAAGGTTCCGGTCATCGTGATCACGGCGAAGGCGCACGAGCAGGATGCGGTGCGCGCGCTCGGTCTCGGTGCGGACGACTATCTCACCAAGCCGTTCAGCCCGGCCGAGCTCGTGGCGCGAATGCGCCGCCGGATGCGACGCGCATGAACGCCACAGCCGCCGTTTGGCTCGCGTGCGCCATCGCGATGCTGTCTGCACCGCTGCCTGTGTCCGCCGATGCGCCCACTGCGGAAGGATCCGATCTGCGCGCGCTGCAGGAGCGAATCGCGCAGGCACCCGCAGATACCGATGCGCGCTATGCGCTCGCGCGAGCGTACGCGCGTGCCGCCCGTTTCGCCGATGCCGCTGCCGAATACGACGCGCTCCTCTCGCGCGACGCCGACAATGCGGACTGGCTGTTCGGCAAAGCGCAGACACTGCTCGCGACCGGGCGCCCGCAGGAGGCTGCGGCGATGCTCGAGCGAGCACGCCATCTCGCACCCGGCTACGAGGAAGTGTGGCGCACCGAAGCCGCGGCGCTCGAGGCCGCCGGCGATGAAACGGCGGCGCTGGCTCTGCTCGACACGGCGGCCGCGCGTTTCCCGGCTGCGCAGTGGCCGACCACGCGAGGCCGCCAGCTGCGCGAAGCACGCCTCGCGCGCGCCGGCACGCGACTCTCGGCGAGCGCTGCGTACGAAGATCTTTCCGGCGGCAATCCGAGCTGGCGCTCCGGTGCCGTTGCGCTCGTTCATTCGCTCACCAGCAGCACCCGCCTCGCCGCAGCGTTTGCGATCGAGCAGCGCTACGACGAGCAGGACGAGCAGTTCGGGCTCGGCATCGTCCACCGTCTCGCCGGTGACTGGTTCATCGACGTCGGCGGGGAGCTCGCGCCCGACGGAAAGCTGCTCCCCGAGAGCCAGCTGCATCTGGAAGTGAGCCGGCGGCTCACGCGCGCCGTGAGCGGCAGCGTGCGCTATCGGCATGCGAGTTACGCGGCCGTGGAGGTGGACGCGCTGGCGGGTTCTGCCGAGTACGGCTTCGGAAACCACCGCGTGGCCTACACGCTCACGGCGACGAAGCCCTCCGACATCGACACGCGCTTCGGGCACGCGCTGCGTCTTGCCCGCGACTACGGCGCGGGCAGCAGCGTGAGTCTGCTGCTCGCGCGCGGCGAGGAGGCGGAAACCGTCGCCCCAGGGCGCGTGCTCGTCACCCGCAACACGGCGGTTGCGCTGTTCGGTACTCACTGGCGGTCGGCGGCGTGGGGCCTGTCCTGGTCCTGCGGCTGGAACGAGCAGGGCGAGCTGTACGATCGGCTCGGCGTGCGCCTTGGTCTCGAGCACCGATTCTGATTTCGTCGTCCAGCTCGCCGTGCGCGGTGCGCAGCTCACTGCGCTCGGCGCGGCGCTGATGCTCGCCACGGCGCTCGTCATCCGCCGCTGGATGCACTGGCAGGACGGAATCAGAACGCGAGTGGCGACGAGGTGGCGTCCGATCCTCACGCGCGTTGCCGTGGACGAGAGCCCGCTGCTGCCATTCCCGCCAGTGAAACGGGGGGAGCTCGTCCACGTGCTCTACGAATGGAATGCGATCCAGGATGTGGTGCGCGGCGTCGGGAGCGAGCGGCTGAACGACCTCGCGCATGCCGCCGGCATCGACCACGCCGCACGCCGGATGATCGGCAGCGGCAACGTCAGCGCGCGCATCCTGGCCATACGCACGTTTGGTCACCTGCGCGACGCCTCGGTGTGGGACCGCTTGAAGATCGAGCTCGCCTCGCCCAACGCGCTCGCGTCGTTCTGCGCTGCTGCGGCGATGATCAAGATCGACGCGCAGCGCGCGATGCCTCACCTGATGGCCGTGCTCGCCGGGCACGAGCACTGGCCCGCGGAGGCGGTCGCGCGTCTACTGAAGGAGGCAGGAACCGAGATCGCGCGAGAGCCGCTGCGCGCGCTCGTCCTGTCCATCGAACGCGTGAAGATCCCGTCCGTCCTGCCCTGGCTCGGGCGAGTCGATCCGGTCCTGGCGGGCGAGGTCGCCGCAGAGCTGCTGCGCGGTGACGCCGACGATCCGCGCATCGTTTCCAGGGCGCTGTTGATCCTCCAGGACGCGACGCTGCTGCCCTCGCTGCGGCGGTTCGCGCAGTCGGCCGATCTCGGCGTGCGCAAGAATCTCGCGATGGCTCTCGGAGAGCTCGGCAGCCTCGAGGATGTCGATCTCGTCGTCATGCTCATGGGTGATCGGGTGTGGTGGGTGCGCTATCGGGCCGGGCAGGCGCTGTTGAAGCTGCGCGGGATGACTCCGGAGCGGCTCGCAACGATTCGTGCGTCGCTCACCGATCGATTCGCACGCGACATGCTCGATCACGTGACGGCGGAAGGGCCCGCACCGTGACCCCCGGGGAGCTGCTCGTCGTCGTGCAGTGGGGGTTCCTCGGATTCTTCCTGCTGCTGAACGGCACGTATCTCGTGTTGAACGGCATCGCGATCGTCGGGATGCGCGGGTACCTGCGCGGCAGCACCGCGGCGGAACGCGTGTACCAGCACCTGCAGTTGCCGGTGTCGCTCATCGTGCCCGCCTACAACGAGGAGGCGACGATCGTGTCCTCGGTGCGCGCGCTGCTGCAGCTCCGCTACCAGCGCTACGAAGTGATCATCGTGAACGACGGCTCGCGCGACGCCACACTCGCGGAGCTCGAGAGGGAGTTCGCACTCGAGCCGTTCCCCGAGGCGTATCACGTGCAGGTGCCGACCAAGCCGGTGCGCCGCATCTATCGCTCGCGCACCCATCCCAACCTGCGGGTCATAGACAAGGAGAACGGCAGCGGGAAAGCCGACGCGAGCAACGCGGGGCTCAACGCGGCGCGCTATCCGCTCGTGTACTGCGGCGACGCCGATTCAGTGCTCGACCCCGGAGCTCTCGAGCGCGTGGTTCTTCCGTTCATCGAGGACTCGCGCACCGTCGCGTGCGGCGGCACCGTGCGCATCATCAACGGCTGCACGGTGCGCGGCGGTTTTCTCGAGCGCGTCGGACTGCCGCGCAACCCGCTCGCGCTCGTGCAGATCGTGGAATACCTCCGCGCGTTCCTGGGCGGGCGCATGGGCTGGAGCCCGATGAACGCCCTCCTGATCGTATCAGGCGCCTTCGGAGTATTCCGTCGCCAGACGCTCGTGGACGTCGGCGGGTGGCGCGCGGACATCATCGGCGAGGACATGGAGCTCGTGCTGCGGCTGCATCGTGTGCTGAGCGCGCAGCGTCGGCCGTACCGCATCACGT
Source organism: Gammaproteobacteria bacterium (assembly GCA_052389755.1). GTDB lineage: Bacteria > Pseudomonadota > Gammaproteobacteria > Steroidobacterales > Steroidobacteraceae > JBQTHP01. Next base: position 11,669 of record JBQTHP010000024.1, on the reverse strand, counting down.
TCGTGCCCGATCCGGTGGTGTGGACGGATGCGCCCGAGGACCTCGGCACGCTCGCGAAACAACGGAAGCGATGGCAGCGCGGACTCGCACAGAGTCTGTGGGAAAATCGCGGGCTCGCCTTCTCTCGGAACGGCGGAGCGGCGGGATGGGTCGCGTTTCCGTTCTTCGTGATCTTCGAGCTGTTCGGCCCCGTGATCGAGGTCAGCGGCTACATCGTGATGATCGTCACCGCGATATTGGGCCTGCTGTCGCCGGAGAGCTTCGTCGCCTTCATGGCGGTGTCGGTCGGCCTCGGTGTGCTGCTCTCGACCTCCGCGCTGCTGCTCGAAGAGCTCTCGTTCCGCGTGTATCCGCGCGGGAGCGACATGTTCATTCTTGCCACCGTCGCAGTCGTCGAGAATTTCGGCTATCGGCAGCTCACCGCGTTCTGGCGGCTGCAGGCGCTCATCGGCTGGTTTGCCGGCCGTCAGATGAAATGGGGCGCGATGCGGCGGAAGGCGAGTTGGCTGCAGCGCTGAGGCGCGGCGCTCTCGCGCGGCATCCGATTTCCGCCTTCCGGCCGGAAGACGGAGGGCGGAAGCCGGAAGCCGGTCCGGTAGAATGCTGCGGCAGAAGAACCAGCTGCGGGGGGACCACACGTGCTCGACATCGGCTTGCTGCCCATCATCATCGTCATCGCCCTGCTCATCGTGGCGGCGAAGGCGTGGCTCACCGTCCCGCAGGGGTATGAATACACGCTGGAGCGTTTCGGCAGATTCAGAAAGACGCTCGAGCCCGGATTTCACTTCATCATGCCGTTCATCGAGGCGGTCGGTCGCAAGATGAACATGATGGAGCAGGTGCTCGACGTCCCCCGGCAGGAAGTCATCACCAAGGACAACGCGATGGTCGCGGTGGACGCCGTCGTTTTCTACCAGGTGCTCGACGCTGCGAAGGCAGCGTACGAAGTGGACAATCTGCGCCTCGCCGTGGTGAATCTCACGATGACGAACATCCGCACGGTCGTAGGCTCGATGGACCTGGACGAGACACTCTCCAAGCGAGACGAGATCAACCATCGGCTCCTCAAGGTCGTGGACGATGCGACCTCGCCGTGGGGCATCAAGGTCACGCGCATCGAGATCAAGGACATCCAGCCGCCGAGCGACCTCGTGGATTCGATGGCGCGGCAGATGAAGGCAGAGCGCGACAAACGCGCGAACATTCTCGAGGCAGAGGGCTTCCGCCAGGCCGCGATCCTGAAAGCCGAGGGCGAGAAGCAGTCGGTCGTGCTCGAGGCCGAGGGCCGCAAGGAAGCCGCGTTCCGCGATGCGGAAGCACGCGAGCGTTCCGCGCAGGCCGAAGCACGCGCGACGACCATGGTGTCGCAGGCGATCGCGCAGGGCGACATCCAGGCCATCAACTACTTCGTCGCGCAGAAGTACGTCGAAGCGTTGCGCGACATGGCCTCCGCGCCGAACCAGAAAGTGCTGTTCCTGCCCATCGAGGCGACCGGCATCCTGGCCTCGCTCGGCGGCGTCGCCGAGCTCGCGAAGGACGCGCTGCAGCGCCAGCAGAGCGCGCCGCCGCGTTCACCCGGGCCGCCCCGCCCGGCCGGCGCGCCGCCGGGGATGCCGCGATGATCGAATTTCTGGCGAAGCTCGAATGGTGGCACTGGTGGATCGCGGCCGCCGTGCTCGCTGCGATCGAGACTTTCATGCCCGGGGCGGTCGCGATCTGGTTCGCAGCTTCTGCGCTCGTCGTGGGCGCATTGCTCCTCGTGCTGCCCATTCCGTGGCAGCTGCAGCTCGTTCTGTTCGGCGTACTTGGCTTCGTCGCCATCGCAGGCTACCGCGAGTACAAGCGCCGCCATCCAGACGAGTCCGCGCAACCGAATCTCAATCAGCGCGGCGCTCAATACGTCGGCCAGCTCTTCACGCTGGTGGAGGCGATCGATCACGGCTCCGGCAAGGTGCGCGTCGGCGATACCGTGTGGAAGGTGCGAGGGGCAGATCTGCCCGCGGGCGAGCGCGTGCGCGTCATGGGAGTGGACGGCGCGATACTCATCGTGCAGAAGGCGTAGACTCGCGAGCTTTGAACCGTCGGCGCGGCCGCCCGCATGCACGTGAGTGACCGTTACGTTTCGAGACGCAGCCTGCTGAGCATGGGAGCCGCCGTCGGCGGCATCGGGGTCGTCGCGCCGGGTCTCGCGTTCGCTCGCGTCACGCCCAACGCGACCATGGGCCCGTTCTATCCGATCCTGAAACCGCTCGATCAGGACGCCGACCTGACACGCGTATCGGGACATGACGGCCGCGCGCAGGGCGAGCTGCTCCACCTCACCGGACGCGTGCTGGATGAGAACGGCGTACCGATCGTCGGTGCGAGCGTCGAGATCTGGCAGGCCGATTCGAACGGTCGATATACCCATCCGTACGATTCGAGCCCGGCGCCCCTCGACGCCGACTTCCAGGGCTACGGAATTCAGACGACCGATGCGCAAGGGCGCTATCGATTCAGGACCATAAAGCCGGCACCCTATGGGATGCGTACGCCGCACGTGCACTTCCAGGTCACGGCAAAGAATGAGCGGAAGGTCACCCAGATGTTCTTTCCCGGCGAGCCTCTGAACGAAAGGGACGGCGTGCTCCGCGGCGTGAGCGGCGACCGCGGCCTTCTTTTCGCGCGCATCGAGAGCGCGGGCCAGGGTCTCGAACCGGGCTCGAAGCTCGCAACCTTCGACATCGTGTTGAGCCGCGGATGAAAACCGCGGAAGCACGGCGCGGCAGCGGTTTCTACGACATCCGCGTGCAGGGCATCGACGGCCGGCCGGACCTGCTCGGCAGGTTCCGCGGCAAGGTCGCGCTCGCGGTGAACGTCGCGAGCGAATGCGGCTACACGCCGCAGTACCGTGGGCTCGAGAAGCTGCACCGCGAGCTGAGCGACGAAGGCTTCACGGTGATCGGCTTTCCCTGCAACCAGTTCGGCGCGCAGGAACCGGGCAGTGAGACCGACATCCTGCGGTTCTGCCGGCTCACGTACGACGTGACGTTTCCGATGAGCGCGAAGCTCGAGGTCAACGGCTCGAACCGCCATCCGCTCTACGCGTTCCTGACCGCCCCGGCGAACGGCTTTCCCGGCGATATCGGCTGGAACTTCGAGAAGTTTCTCGTGAGCCGTGACGGCACGGTGTTGAAGCGTTACCCTGCCGGCACAAAGCCGGAGGACGCGGGGCTGCTGCAGGACATCGCCGACACGCTCTAGGCTTCTGGGACAGCGACATGATCACCGTTCGTCATCTCCTCGACCGCAAGGGTCGGGCAGTCTACGCCGTAGAGCCGGAGGATCCCGTGCTCGAGGCGATCCAGCTCATGGCCGATCACCACATCGGCGCACTGCTCGTGATGAAGGGGGACGAGCTCGCGGGCATCGTCTCGGAGCGCGACTACGCGCGCAAAGTAATCCTGCTGGGCCGCTCCTCGAGCGACACGCCGGTGTGGCAGATCATGAGCTCGCCGGTCACGACCGTAACACCCGAACAGACGGTCGAGGACTGCATGCGGATCGTGACCGAGCGCCGATTCCGCCATCTGCCCGTGGTCGAGGGCAAGCGCGTCGTCGGCGTGATCTCCATCGGCGATCTCGTGAAAGCCCTGATCGAAGATCAGAAGCACACGATCGAGCAGCTCGAGAGCTACATCCACAGCTAGCCGGCTCCCGCCCTCCGGCTTCCGCCGTCCCGCACGTGGGACTCTCGCCCCGCCGCATCGTCCCGGTGATGGGACGCCGTAGAGGCGCCGTCCCGTCGCATGCGTGCGCAGGCCCAAAAGAAACAAGCGTTTACGGACGAGCCGTATCGCTGGCACGCGCCTTGTAACAAGTCCTGCAGATGGATATCCCGCGGACCGAGTTCCTGAAGAACCAGCGCAAGCGCCGTGTCGTCATCGCGGCGGGCGGCGCGCTCGCGTTGGCGAGCGTCGCGTTCGCGATCGCCCGCCTCGAGCCGGCCACCGTTTCTGCGGCTGGCAAGTCGCTCCTCATCGGCACCGTGCAGCGCGGCGAGTTCGTGCGCGAGGTTCGCGGCCCCGGGCTGCTAATCCCCAAAGAGATTCGCTGGATCGCGGCACAGGCGCCTGGTCGGGTCGAGCGTCTCGTCCTGAAGCCCGGCGCGGTCGTCGAACCGGACTCGGTGATCGTCGAGCTCACCAATCCCGAGCTCGAGCGCCTCGTGCAGGAGGCCGAGTGGGCGGTGACTCAGAGCGAGGCGGAAGTGGCGGCCTTGCGCCTGCAGCTGAAAGGGCAAGTGCTCGATCAGAAGTCGAACCTCGCCGAAGCGCGCGCGACCTACGAGAGCACGCGTCTGCAGGCGGAGGCCGAAGCCGACGCCGCACGCACTCACGCCGTGTCGCAGCTGCAGGCGCGACGCTCGCAGATCCTCGCCGAGCAGCTCGCCGTGCGCGTAGAGGTCGAAGAGGAGCGCCTCGCCAATCTGGCCGACGCCACCCATGCACAGCTGCGCGCGCAGAGAGCGCGGCTCGAGCAGGCCCGCAACTCGCTCGAACGGCAGCGCCAGCTGCTCGCGTCGCTCGCCGTGCGCGCGGGCATGCAGGGCGTTCTACAGGCACTGCCGGCGCAGGTGGGCCAGCAGCTCGTCGCGGGCGCACCGATCGCGCGCGTGGCCCGGCCCGAAGAGCTGGTCGCGGAGCTGAGGATCCCCGAGCTGCAGGCGAAGGATCTCATCGTGGGCCAGAAGGCACGCATCGATACGAGGAACGGTATCGTCGCGGGCCGCGTCTCGCGCGTCGACCCGGCGGTGGAAAACGGTTCGGTGCGCGTCGAGGTCGAGCTCACCGGCAAGTTGCCTCCCGGCGCGCGGCCGGATCTGTCCGTGGACGGCGTCATCGAGCTCGATCGGACCACGGGCGTAGTTTTCGTCGCGCGGCCGGCCTACGGCGAGCCGGAGTCGGACGTGAGCGTATTCAGGGTCGCTGCCGACGGCGAGCGCGCGAAGCGCGTCACCGCAAAGCTCGGCAAGGCCTCGGTCAACGAAATCCATGTCGTCGCGGGCCTCGAACCCGGCGACCGGATCATCGTTTCGGACATCTCGCAGTGGAGCGCGTACGACGAGCTGCGCATCCGCTGACGCCGGCGAACTTGCGAGAATCACTGGAGTCACTCGAAATGAACGACGCACGCGAAGGCAACCCGCACGAGCCCGAGCCGCTGATCCGCATGCGGGGCATCACCAAGGTGTTCTACACCGACGAGATCGAGACGCACGCGCTGTCCGGTATCCACTGCGACATCCGTCGGGGAGAGTTCGTCTCCATCTCGGGCCCTTCCGGATGCGGCAAGTCGACGCTGCTCGCGATTCTCGGGCTCCTCGATACGCCCTCGGGCGGGGAATACTTCCTGAACGGCCGTGCTGTTGCGGAGATCGGCGTGGACGAGCGCGCGACGATCCGCAATCTCGAGATCGGCTTCATCTTCCAGTCGTTCAATCTCATCGGCGATCTCACCGTCTACGAGAACGTCGAGCTGCCGCTCATCTACCGCATCGGCCTCACGCGTGACACGCGGCGCAAGGCCGTCATGGATGCGCTCGAGCGCGTCGGCATGGCGCACCGCCTGAACCACCATCCCTCGCAGCTCTCGGGCGGCCAGCAGCAGCGCGTCGCGGTGGCGCGCGCGCTCGTCGGCAGACCGGCGATCCTGCTCGCCGACGAGCCTACGGGTAACCTCGACTCGAAGAACGGCGAGGCGGTGATGGAGCTGCTCCGCAAGCTTCACGGCGAAGGCGCCACCATCTGCATGGTCACGCACGATTCCAGGTACGCGGATTTCGCGGAACGACTCGTGCAGCTCTTCGACGGCCGCGTGATCTTCGAAGACGCGCGCCGGCCGGCCATCGGCGGCCTCGCGGCCGTGGCGGTTTGACGCCATGCTTCTCGTAGATGATCTCCGTCAGGCCTGGCGTGGCCTGCGTCAAGCGCCCGGCTTCCTCGCGGTGGCCGGCTCGGTGCTCGCACTCGGGCTCGGGGCGACCATCTTCATGTACGGCGTAATCAATACGACGCTGCTGAAAGGCCCGCCGTTCGAGGATGCGGAGCGCCTCATCGGCGTGCGCGGCGCAGAGCCCGCGCGGGACGTCTTCGACGACGACCTCCAATACCTCGACTATGCCGAGCTGCGCGACCAGCAGCGCACGCTCGAGGACCTCATGGGCTTCTACACCGGCACGATGATCGTGTCGGGCGAGGGCCTGCCCGAACGCTACAGCGGCGGCTTCGTCACGTGGAACTTCTTTGGCGTGCTGCGCGTGAAGCCATTGCTCGGTCGCGCGTTCAACGAAAGCGACGCCGTTCCGAACGCCGCGCCCGTCGTCATTCTGAACTACGACCTCTGGCGCACCCGCTACAACCGGGACCCGGGCATTCTCGGTCGCACTCTGCGCGTGAACAGCCGCCCGAGCACCGTCATCGGCGTCGCGCCGGAAGGTTTCGTCTTTCCGAGCAGGGAGGCGCTGTGGATTCCGATCGTTCGCGACCCCGCGCTCGAGCGTCGAGGCGACGAAAAAGCCATCGGTGTGGTGGCCGTCGGCCGCATGAAGGACGGCGTCACGCGGATGCAGGTGGCGGACGATCTTGGGGCGATCGCGGCGCGCATCGCGAAGCAGCACCCCCGGACGAATGCCGGAACGACGACGCACGTCGTGACGCTGGCCACCTTCTTCGTCGGCACGGAAGGCTCGAGCCTGCTCTACACCATGTTCGCGGCCGTGTGGCTGGTGCTGCTCATCGCGTGCGCCAACGTCGCGAGCCTCATCTTCGTGCGCGCCAACTTCCGCGTCTACGAGGCGGGCATGCGTGTCGCGCTCGGCGCACGGCGGCCACGCCTCATTCTGCAGGTACTGGCGGAGAGCGTGATCGTCGGCCTTGTCGGCTTCGCCGGTGCACTCGTGCTCGCGTCAGTCGGCGGGTATCTGCTCGAGCAGTCGTTCGCGGCCATGGTCGACAGCGAGCCGCCGAAATGGTGGAAGTTCACGATCGACGCGAACGTCGCCGCGTTCGGCGGCGGCGCCGCGCTGCTCGCGGCTCTCATCGCCGGCATCGTTCCGGCGCTGCGCGCGTCGCGGCCCGACGTGATGCGCGTCCTGCGCGACGGCGGACGCACGGGAACCGGCCTGCGTCTCTCGAAGTTCACGGCTGCCATGGTCGTCGTGGAGGTGGCGTTGTCCGTCGCGCTGCTCACGGGCGCGGGACTCATGATGCGCAGCTCGCTGCTGTCGCTGCAGCAGGACATCAGTGCGGACGTGCGCGGCTTCATGAGCGGTCGCGTCGGTCTTCCCGAGGCCACCTACTCGCCGGAGGCCCAGGGGCGTTTCTTCGAGCGCATGGTGGCCGAGCTCGAATCCGAGCCCGGCGTGCTCGCCGCCGCGGCGGCGACCGCAATGCCCGGTACGGGCACGTACAAGGTTCCTTACGCAATCGACGGCAAAGTCTACGCGACTCGCGCCGATTACCCCGAAGCGACCAGTGTCATCGTGACGACCGGCTTTTTCGAGGCTTTTCGTCTGCCGATCCAGGGGCGCGACTTCAACTCGGGCGACCGGCTCGACACGCCGGGCGTTGCGGTCGTCAACGAAACGTTCGCGCGCAAGCACTACGGTTCCGCGAGCGCGCTCGGCCGACGCGTTCGGGTCATGCAGGACGCGAACGAGCCCAAGACGCTCACGATCGTGGGCGTCGTGCCGGACGTACTGCACGACGACACGTGGGAGGACGGCGGCTTCTTCCCGGCGACGATCTATCAGCCGGTGAGCCAGCAGCCGTGGCGATTCCTCACGGTCGCGATCCGCACGCAGGGCGACCCACATGCCTTCGGTCGCGCGATACGCGAAACGGCACGCCGTCTCGATGGCGACCTGGCCGTCTACTGGGTGGAGACGCTCGAAGAGCTGCAGCATCAGTTCCGCGCCCCGCTCATCCTGCTGTCGCAGATCTTCGCGATTTTCGCGGCTATCGCGATGGTGCTCGCGGCGGTCGGTATCTACGGTGTGCTCAGCTTCGCGACCGGCCAGCGCAACCGCGAGATCGGGGTGCGTCGCGCGCTCGGCGCGCGCGACCGGCAGATCCTGCGCACGGTCATGCACAGCGCGGGCATACAGCTCGCGCTGGGCCTCGGCATCGGCGCCGTGCTTGCGCCGATGGTCGGTCGGGCGCTGGACGACGGCTTGCAGGGTCTGCCGCCGGACGACGCGCTGGTGTACAGCCTCGTGTCCGGCGTGCTGATACTCTCCGCGCTGCTTGCGAGCTGGGTGCCGGCGGTCCGATCGCTGCGCGTGCAGCCGGCGGTGGCGCTGCGATACGAGTGAGCGCGTCGAACGGCGCGCCGGCACCCTCCTCTGCAGGCGGGCTGCTGCTAAAGTCGTGTCCACGATGCGCCACACCGACGCGCCGCAGATCATCGTCGCGGACGATCAGCAGGATGTGCTGACGGCGCTTCGCCTGCTCCTGAAGGAAGAAGGGATGCAGGTCACGACCGTGAGCTCACCGGCCGGGCTCCTCGAGGCGGTGAAGTCGGAAGCGTTCGACGCGGCGGTGATCGATCTCAATTACACCCGCGACACGACCTCCGGCCGCGAAGGCCTCGAGCTCCTGCCGCAGATCCGGGGCATCGACGCAACGCTGCCCGTCGTCGTGATGACCGCGTGGGCGACCATCGAAGTAGCGGTCGAAGCGATGCGCCGCGGCGCTCGCGACTTCCTCGAAAAGCCGTGGGACAACCATCGCGTCGTGTCGGTCGTTCGCAACCAGGTGAGCTTCAGCCAGGAAGTGCGGCGCGGGCGGCGACTGGAGGCGGAGAACGAACTGCTGCGCGCCGCGAGCGACGAAGACATCGTCGCCGAGTCTGCCGCCATGCGCGCCGTGCTCGACACGGTGCAGCGCGTCGCATCCTCCGACGCGACCGTGCTCATCACGGGCGAGAACGGCACCGGCAAGGGACTCGTAGCGAAGCTCGTCCACAGGCTCTCGCGCCGTGCCGCGCGTGGCTTCATCGCCGTGAACATGGGCAGCGTCCCGGAGAGCGTGTTCGAGAGCGAGATGATGGGGCACGTGCGCGGCGCGTTCACCGACGCAAAAGCGGACCGCGTGGGACGCTTCGAGCTCGCCGACGGCGGCACGCTGTTTCTCGACGAGATCGGCAACGTCCCGCTGTCGCAGCAGGCGAAGCTCCTGCGCGTGATCGAAGGCGGCGAGTTCGAGCGAGTGGGGTCCTCGCGCACGCAGCGGACGGACGTGCGCATCGTGGCTGCAACGAACGCAAACCTGAGCGAGATGACGGCGCAAGGCCGCTTCCGCCAGGATCTGCTGTTTCGCCTGAACACGATCGAGATCGAGCTGCCGCCGCTGCGCGAGCGGCCCGAAGACATCATGGCGATTGCCCAGCGGCGGCTTCAGGCGCTCGCCCTGAAATACTCGCGCGCTCTCACGGGCTTCGACGATACGGCACTCGCGGCGCTGCGCCGCTACGGCTGGCCAGGCAACGTGCGCGAGCTCGGCAACGTCATCGAGCGCGCGGTGCTCATGGCGCGCGGCAACGCGATCTCCGCCGCCGATCTGCGGCTCGAAGCGCTCGCAGCGCAGCCACCCGTCCCGACGATCGAGTCGATGAGCCTCGAGGATGCCGAGCGGCTGCTCATCCGCACCGCCCTGCGCCGCAATGGCGGCAGCGTCAATGCCGCCGCTGAGGCGCTGGGATTGAGCCGGAGTGCGATGTACCGGAGGCTGGAAAAGCTGGGGATACGGGGATGAGATGAAGATCCCCTTCCAGAACGAGCTCGCTCTCGTCGCGCTCGCGGGCGGCTTGCCCGCCACCGTCATCGCCGTTCTCTATGCGTGGTTCAACGCGCCGACGTTCGAGCTGCGCATCGTGTTCTGTGCCCTGCTGGTCCTGGTGTGGGTGGCGGCGGCGCTGTCGGTGCGTCATCGGCTCGCGTTCCCGCTGCAGTCGCTCGCGAACCTCATCGAGGCGGTGCGCTTCGGCGACTACGGACTGCGCGGCCGCCGGGCGGCGCGCGACGACGTTCTTGGCGATGTCGTGAAGGAGATCAACACGCTCAGCGCATCGCTGCAACAGCAGCGGCTCGCATCCGTCGAGGCCAGCGCGCTCGTACAGACCGTGCTCGGGGAGCTCGACACGGCGGTGTTCGCCTTCGACGGCGAGCAGCGGTTGAAGCTCGTGAATCGCGCCGCGACCGAGCTGCTGGGACGTGCGGCCGACAGTCTCCTCGGGCGCAGCGCGCGCGAGCTCGGGATCGCGGGGCTGCTCGAAGGCAGCGACGCGGCGGTTCTCTCGTACGCATTCCCCTCCCGCACCGGCCGCTTCGAGGTTCGCCACCGCACGTTCCGCGACGCGGGCGTGCCGCACACGCTGGTGATCGTGTCCGATCTCAGCCGCACCCTGCGCGACGAGGAACGCCGCGCCTGGCAGCGGCTCATCCGCGTGATCGGGCACGAGATCAACAACTCACTCACGCCGATCAAATCCCTCGCGGGCACGCTGCGGCAGATGCTCTCGAGATCCGACGCGGCAACGGCGGGCGACGGCCGCGAGCTCGCCGAGGGACTGTCCCTCATCGGCGATCGGGCGGGATCGCTCTCGAAGTTCGTCGCGACGTACAGTCAGCTCACGCGCCTTCCGACGCCGTCGAGAGAGCCCGTGCCGCTGCGGTCCCTTCTGCAGCGCCTGGCCTCTCTCGAGCCTTTCGTCGGCACGCAGCTCGAGGCGCCGTACGACGTCTCGGTCGAAGCCGACACCGTGCAGATCGAGCAGGCGGTCATCAATCTGCTGAAGAACGCCGCTGAAGCGACGGCCGGTGCGCAGGGCGCCGTGCGCATGGTGCTGGCGCGCACTCGCGAGGCCGCCGTCATCGAGGTGCGCGACGAAGGGCCGGGCGTTGCGAACCCCGACAATCTGTTCGTGCCGTTCTTCACGACGAAGCCCGGCGGCAGCGGCATCGGGCTCACGCTGTCGCGGCAGATCATCGAAGGGCACGGGGGAACGTTGAGTCTGGAGAATCGAACCGATCGAAGCGGGTGTATCGCGCGCGTGACGCTGCCGCTGGGGAAGCCGGCGCAGAGGTTCTCATAGAGCCGTCGACTTACTTCGAGTTCTTGAGGTGCGCCTGGATCTGCTGGCGGTACGCTCGGCCCGACGTGAAACGCTGGCCGTTGGTGAGCGAGATGACGTACTCGCCGTGGAACCAGCGTTCCATCTCGCGGATCTTGTGCGTGTTCACGATCACCGAGCGATGCACCCGCAGGAACAGCGCCGGATCGAGCGTGCTTTCCGCCTGCTGCATCGTCCAGCGGATCGTGAACGTCTCCTTCGCCGCGCGGATGTTCACGTAGTTGCGATTCGCCTCGACGCTGTCGATGTCGGGCTGCGCAATGAAGAACAGCCGGCCCTCCCGCTCGGCGACGATGCGGCGCGGGGCGCCTGAGGTCGGCGGCCGGCCCGCCACGGAAATGACGGTGTCACGTACCGCGCTCGAGATCTTGTCGGCGAGCTCCGTGCCCTTGTCGCCGGACAGGCGTGCGCGCACTCGCCGCATCGCCTGCTGGAAGCGGTCGCGGTCGAACGGCTTCAGCAGATAGTCGACTGCATCGCAGTCGAACGCCTCGAGC
>JBQTHP010000023.1:0-32592 GCA_052389755.1 Gammaproteobacteria bacterium | reverse complement strand
GGGGGGGGCCGTCGTGTGTGTCTGGTTTTTTCTTGCCCCCATGTTTTTCCGCTGGTTAAAACCCCTTTCGCCAACGCCGCGCCGCTTCGCCTCCACTTGCTTCTCCACGGCGACGCCGTTCACGCGGCGTGGAGCCGCCATGCGGGCAAGCCCGAAGACACGGCTACCGTCTTCCGCCTTCCGACTTCCGGCCAGAGGATCATCGCCAGCGCTCAGTTTCACGCTCTTTTCCGGCCGGTAGGCGGAAGGCGGAAGTCGGCTTCAGCGCGCGATGAATTCCAGCAGCGGTGAGAGTGCGGCGGCGTCCGCCACGTAGCGCTGCGAAGCTGCGTCGGATGCCGCGACGATCAGCTCGACGCGGCTGGCGCGCGCGAGTCGCTCCAGAAGCGGGCGGTCCATGCGGTAGTAGTGCTCGATACTCCACGGCGCCGGCGCTGCGTAAGGCGCCTGTGACAACCCCAGCTCGCTGACGGCCCCGCTCACGGGCGTGACGGTGAACGGCTCGCCATCGGCGAGCAGGGTCGGTGCCGGCGCGCCCGTGGCCTCCTGCGGTGCGGCGGTCCAGAGATAAAGCGTTCGCTCGCCCATGCGATTGGTTTCGAACGGGGCGAGATACGCGAAGGGATCGCTGAGCGAGCCGCGCCCCTCGGCGATGAGCAGCTCGATCGGCCGGGCGAGGCGCGCGACGGTCACGCCGGTGCGCTCATCGACCGTTTCGGCCGTCGGCTCGGCCGGCAACTGCGCGCATGCGCTCAGCGCGGCGGCGCACGCGGCGAGCGCGAGATTTCGGGCGGCAACGCGCGGCATTCGCAGCGATTATAGTCTGCACACTCATGCCGACCCGCCACGTGGTTTTCGTCGCGCCGTTTCTGATGCCGGCCACGACTCGCTTCGTTGCAGCGGCCGCGGGGCTGCCCGGCGTGCGCTTGTCGCTCGTGAGTCAGGATCCGCTCGAGAGGGCGCCCGCAGAGCTTCGACATCGCCTGTCCGGGCACTGGCGCGTCGAGGAGGCGCTCGACGCTCGATCGATCCTCGCAGCGGTGCAGGCCCTTGCGCGCGTCGGGCCGGTCGAGCGGCTCATCGGCTCGCTCGAGCAACTGCAGGTACCGCTCGCGGAGGCCCGCGCGGCGCTCGGTCTGCCCGGCCTCACCGTCGAAGCTGCGCACAACTTCCGCGACAAGAACCGCATGAAGGACGTGCTCGCCGGCGCCGGCCTGCCATGTGCGCGGCACCGTCTCATCGCGAACGCAGCGGACGCCGAAAGCTTCGTGCTCGAGGTCGGCTTTCCCGTCATCGCAAAGCCGCCGGCTGGTGCGGGCGCCATCAACACGTTTCGCCTGAACGATGCGACGGCCCTGCGCGAGTACCTCGCCGCGTTTCCGCCGCATCCGCATCGGCCTGCGCTGCTCGAGGAGTTTCTCTCGGGCGAGGAGCACTCGTTCGACAGCATCCTGCTCGCGGGCAAGCTCGTATGGCATTCGATCTCCGCCTATGGGCCCGCGCCGCTGACGGTCGTCGAGAACCCGTGGATCCAGTGGTGCGTGCTGCTGCCGCGCGAGATGGGCCTGGAGTTCGACCCGATCCGGCACGTCGCCGCCCGCGCGCTCACGACGCTCGGGCTCGTCACGGGCATGACTCACATGGAGTGGTTTCGCCGCGGCGATGGCTCAGTCGCGATTTCCGAGGTCGCCGCGCGCCCGCCGGGCGCGCAGTTCACGAGCCTCATCTCCTACGCGCACGACCGCGATTTCTACCGCGCGTGGGCCGAGCTCCTCGTATTCGATGCATTCGAGTCGCCCGCGCGCCGCTACGCGACCGGCGCAGCCTATCTTCGCGGCATCGGCGCGGGACGCGTGCGGCACGTGCACGGCATCGACACGATCCGTCGCGAGCTCGGCCCCGCGATCGTCGAGGCGCAGTGGCCGAGCCCGGGCGATGCCCAGGCCCCGGGATACGAGGGCGCCGGCTACGTCATCTTTCGCCACCGCGATACGGAGCTGGTCGAGCGCGCGTTGCGACGCACCGTCGAGGTCATCCGTGTCGAGCTGGGCTAAGCCGGAAGCCCGGGCTCGGCGTTTGCTCTCGCCCCTGTGACGGCGGCACAGGCTTTTCATCGGCCGGCTGTGTCTATAATCTGCGCCGAATCGCAAGTGCTTGTTTAGTCTAAAAATGGCGACACTCTGGAGATTCTTTGCGAGCGCCGCGCTGGCGCTGCTCGCCGCGCCCGCCGCCGTGCCGACGGACGCGTTGCCGGAGCGGGAGCCGCCGGCGGAGACGCAGGCGCTGCGGACGATGAATGAGCTGCCGAACGCGGACCGCGTGGTCGTGCGCAAAGCGCAGCGCAAGCTCCACCTCATGGACGGCGACAAGATCCTGCGTTCTTATCGCATCGCGTTGGGCCTGAATCCCGTCGGCCGCAAGGAACGCGCGGGCGATTTTCGTACTCCAGAGGGAACGTATCGGCTCACGCGGCGTAATTCGCGCAGTGAATATTTTCTCTCGATCCAGGTGTCCTATCCGAGCGAGCACGACCTCAAGCGCGCGCGCAGGATCCGCGTGGATCCGGGCGGACAGATCATGATCCACGGCTTTCCCAATCAGCTCCGGCATTCCCCGGCCTATTACGAGACACGCGACTGGACGGACGGATGCATCGCCGTGTCGAACACGGACATGCTCGAGATCTGGCTGCTGACGCCCGACAACGTGCCGATCGAGATATGGCCGTAAGCGTCCCTGCGCGCCCGCAGCCTTCCGCGCGCGCTTCAGTGGAAACGACGAGCATCGTCGCGCCCGAGGTCGTCGACGCGCGCGTCGGTCCGCGCGGCAGCCTCGAGAACCTCTCGCAGAGCGAGATCGCGAAGCTCCTCGACTCGAGCCAGGGCGGCCTCTATCCGCTCTTCCGCAAGTGCGCGCTCGCCGTGCTCAACTCCGGCGCCGACACCGACAACGCGAAGGAAGTGCTCGATCGCTATCGGGACTTCGAGATCGAGATCATCCGCAGCACCTGGGGCATCAAGCTCGGGATCAAGCACGCTCCCGCGGAGGCGTTCGTCGACGGCGAGATGATCCGCGGCATCAAGGAGCACCTGTTCGCCGTCCTTCGCGACGTCATCTACATCTCGAACGAGATCGTCGAGAGCGGCCGCTTCGACCTCGCGGACTCGGCCTCGGTCACGAACGCGGTGTTCCACATCCTGCGCAACGCGCATCTCCTCGATCTGAAGCTGCGACCGAACCTCGTGGTGTGCTGGGGCGGCCACTCGATCGGCGCCGAGGAGTACAAGTACACGAAGAAAGTGGGCTACGAGCTCGGCCTGCGCGGGCTCGACGTGTGCACCGGCTGCGGCCCGGGCGCGATGAAGGGGCCGATGAAAGGCGCGACGATCGGGCACGCGAAACAGCGCAATCCACAGGGCCGCTACATCGGGATCACCGAGCCCGGCATCATCGCCGCGGAGCCGCCGAACCCGATCGTGAACCAGCTCGCGATCATGCCGGACATCGAAAAGCGCCTGGAGGCATTCGTCCGCCTCGCGCACGGCATCGTGATCTTTCCGGGCGGCGCAGGCACCGCGGAGGAGCTGCTGTACCTGCTCGGCATCCTCACGAATCCCGACAACGTACAGCAGGCGTTTCCGGTGGTGCTCACGGGCCCGCCTGAGGCGCGCATCTATTTCGAGCAGATCAGCCGATTCGTCGCGGGAACGCTGGGCGAGGATACACTGAGTCGCTTCACCGTGATCGTGGACGATCCGGCCGAAGTTGCCCGCGCCATGGTGCGCGGCATGGAGGTGGTGCGCGCAAGCCGCAGGAAAAACAACGATTCCTACAACTTCAACTGGCTGCTGCGCGTCCCGGCGGACTTCCAGAAGCCCTTCGAGGTGACGCACGAGTCGATGCGCTCGCTCGATCTGTCGCGCGGACAGGCCGTGCATCGCCTCGCGGCGAACCTGCGCCGCGCGTTCTCCGGCATCGTCACGGGAAACGTGAAGGAGGCCGGCATCCGCGCCATCGAGAAGCGTGGCCCGTACGAGCTCTCAGGCGATCCGGCGATCATGCAGCTCCTCGATGAGCTCCTCGCCGCGTTCGTCGCGCAGCTCCGCATGAAGCTCCCTGGCACCGCGTATCGCCCCTGCTACCGACTGGTAGCGTGACATAACGCTTCGCGAATTCGTGCGGCGTTCACGCGCTCGCGGGACTGTGGTGCGTGGCCCCTTCGACGCACCGGTGCCTGTGACCCAGTTCCTCACGGCGCACATGACGGAATCCGTACGCTGTGTGCGTACCGTCAGGAGCCGCCATGAGTTCATCGGACAGAGCGCGGGGCGAGTCGGGCGCAGCACGTCGCGACGCGACGCCGAGCGCGAGCACGTCGCCCCCTGCCGCACCCGCGGATCCCTACTCGAACTGGCTCGACCGGATGCAGCGCGCGCGCACGCGCCACGCGGCGATCACGAAGAACCTCTACACCTGGTCCAACTACAAGACCTGGGCCGACAAGGTGAAGGATTCGTGGGACGACGAGGAGAAGGGGAAGAAGTAGCTTTCCGGCTTCCGCCCTCCGGCTTCCGCCTTCCGGCCAGAGGCCGGATTAAGACAGCAAGGCCCGGCGTTCTCGCGAACGTCGGGCCTTGCTGTTTATGGAGCCGTCTGAGCCGTCAGCCCAATCCCGCCGCGCTCGCGACAGGCGGAGAGGGGTCCGGAAGCGCAGCCGGCAATCTGCGCGGCTTCGCCAGCCACTCGATGAGGCTCCCCCACTGCTCCACGTCCTCGCGCGCGATGTAGCTCTTCATCTCGTGCACGCCAAGCCCGGCCTCCGCGGCGCGAACGTAGTTCTGCGAGTCGCGGATCGTCGCGACGATCGGGATCTGCAGCGTCTGCAGGAACCGGATAAGCGACTGGTACGTCACCGTGTTCCTGCGGATGCGGTTCGCAATGACGCCGATCCGATCGTCCTCGCGCCGGATCTTGGCCACGAGCAGCAGATCGCGGATGCAGCGCGAGCAAGCGTGGATGTCGATGTCCGACGGCAGCACCGGCACGAGCACGCGGTCGGCGTCCCGCGTTATGTCCGGCATCTGGTGCGACTCGATGGCGGCCGGGGTGTCCACGATGACGTGCGTGGTACCGCCGGGCACCCGCAGCTGGAAGCTGCGCGTGGTGCGGCTGTCCTTCTCGAACGCCGCGATCGCGTGGATCGGCGGCTGCGCCGGCTGGCGCTTCCTGACCCAGCGTAGCGAGGATCCCTGCGGATCGAAATCCATCAGGACCACGGTTTGCTGTTGGGAAGCAAAGTAGCTCGCGAGATTGATCGCGATGGTCGTCTTGCCAGAACCCCCCTTCGGGTTCAGGACGACGATGCGCTGCATGAGGTCACGTAGTAGATGGATGATCGAACGTGTTAAGTCAGACTACGCACGGCCGGCGGGCCCCGCAAGCAAGTGGACGACGGCAACTTGCGGATGTGATATCGCGCACACTCGCGCGAAAACGCGCTCCGTAAGCTTGCCGCCATGGAACGGCTGTTACTGCTCTGGGACGAGATGGACGACTGGACCGGGCTCTGCCGCCACGCGCTCAGGTCGCTCTGGAACCGCCTCGCACAGGCTTGAAAATCTCGCGCTGATTCCCAAACTCGCTTACCTCTCGCATCCGTCTACGAGAGTGCAGCGAGCATGCCCGAAACATCCGATCGCCCCGCATCTGCCCCCGAGACGCTCGGGTTTCAGGCAGAGGTGCGTCAGCTCCTGAAGCTGATGATCCATTCCCTGTACAGCCACAGGGAAATCTTTCTTCGCGAGCTCATCTCCAACGCCTCGGACGCGAACGACCGCCTGCGTTTCGAAGCCATTGCCCGGCCTGAACTTCTGGGCGCGGATTCCGGGCTCGGCATCTGGATCGAGGCGGATACCGCGAAGCGCACGCTCACGGTGCGCGACAACGGCATCGGGATGACCCGGCAGGAGGCGATCGAGCATCTCGGCACCATCGCGAAATCCGGCACCGCGGAGTTCTTCAAGGCGCTCTCCGGCGATCAGCAGAAGGATTCGCAGCTCATCGGGCAGTTCGGCGTCGGCTTCTATTCCGCGTTCATCGTCGCGGACCGCGTGGAAGTGCTCACGTGCAAGGCCGGCGCGCCCGAAGGCGAGGGCGTGCGCTGGGCGTCGAGCGCGGACGGCGAATTCACCGTCGAGACCATTGCGCGCAGCGAGCGCGGTACGAGCGTAGTGCTGCACCTGAAGGAGGAGGCGAAGGAGTTCGCCGATCCCTACCGGCTGCGAGGCGTGATCCGGCGCTACTCCGATCACATCAGCTTTCCGGTCAGCATGCGCAAAGAGGGCGAGGCCTCGCTCGAGTACGAGACGGTCAATCAGGCGAAAGCGCTCTGGACCCGCCCGCGCGCCGAGATCACCGACGAGGAATACCGGCAGTTCTACCAGCACGTCGCGCACGACCACGCCGAGCCGCTCGCCTGGAGCCACAACAAGGTCGAAGGCAAGCGCGAGTACACGAGCCTGCTGTACGTGCCGGGACGGGCGCCGTTCGATCTGTGGCAGCGCGACGCCGCGCGCGGCCTGAAGCTGTACGTGCGCCGGGTGTTCATCATGGACGATGCCGAGCAGTTCCTGCCGCTGTACCTGCGCTTCGTGAAGGGCGTGATCGACTCCTCCGATCTGCCGCTGAACGTCTCGCGCGAGCTTCTGCAGCAGGATGCGGAGGTCGAGGCCATCCGCAGCGGGCTCACGAAGCGGGTGCTCGATCTGCTGAGTCGCCTCGCCGCGGACGATGCGGAAAAGTACGCCGCGTTCTGGAAGGAATTCGGCGCGGTGCTCAAGGAGGGCCTCGCCGAGGACCGGGCCAACCGCGAGAAGCTTCTGCCGCTGCTGCGCTTTGCGAGCACGCATGCGGAGTCGAACGAGGCGAGCACCTCGCTCAAGGCGTATCTCGAGCGCATGAAGCCGGGCCAGGAGCGCATCTACTACGTCATCGCGGAGCGCCTGGATGCGGCGCGCGGCAGCCCGTACATCGAGCGGCTGAAGGAGCGGGGCATCGAAGTGCTGCTGCTCGCCGAGCGCATCGACGAGTGGGTGATGGGGCAGCTCGAGGGCTTCGAGGGCAAGCGCTTCAAGGACGCGGCCCGCGGCGATCTCGAGCTCGGTACGCTCGAAGCCGAATCGGATGTGAGACAGAAGGAATTGGCGCTGAAGGAGAGCAAGGCGCTCCTGAAGCGCGTGAAGGACGCGCTGGGCGAGCGCGTCTGCGAAGTGCGCATCGCTTCGCGGCTGACGGATTCGCCCGCGTGCCTCGTGCTGGGCGAACACGATCTCGGCTCGAACATGCGCCGGATCCTCGCGGCGGCCGGACAAAGTGCACCCGAGTCGAAGCCCGCTCTCGAGCTGAACGTAGCGCACCCGATCGTGAAGTATCTCGAGGCGTCGAAAGATCAGGCGGAGTTCGGCGAGCTCGCCCAGATCCTCTACGATCAGGCCGCTCTCGCCGAGGGCGGCCAGCTCGGCAATCCGTCCGCCTACGTGCAGCGGCTGAATCGCGTGCTCGTGAGGCTTGCCGGAGCACACGCTCCCGCGGGATAGTCACGCCCTCGTCACCCGGGGGATCCCATGGCTCATCGCGCGCTCGCGTGTTCGCTCGCGGCACTCGCCGCGGCGTCTTCTTCCGCTTTCGCCGCCACGCTCATTCATGCGGGCCGTCTCATCGACGGTGTCGAGAACGCGGCGCTCACGGAGCGCACGATCGTCGTGGACGGCGGCAGGATCACGGCCGTCGAGCGTGGCTACCGCGCAGCGGCGGCGTCCGACCGGGTCATCGATCTGCGCAATTCCACGGTGATGCCGGGCCTCATGGACATGCACGTGCACATCACCAGCGAATACAGCGCACGCGCGGAGCTCGACAGCTACACCAAGAACGAGGCGGATCGCGTGCTCGACGGCGTGCAGTTCGCCGAACGCACGCTGCTCGCCGGCTTCACGACCGTGCGCGACTGCGGCAGCGGCGCAAGAACGGGTCCCGCGCTGCGCAATGCGATCAACGCGGGCAAGGTGCGCGGTCCCCGTATCTTCGCATCCGGAAAGGGCATCGCGACGACCGGCGGCCACGGCGATCCGACCAACGGCTGGGCGGCCCATCTGCTGCCGCCGCCCGATCTCATGAACAGCGTGGTGAACGGGCCGGAGCAGGCTGCGGAGGCCGTGCGCCAGCGCTACAAGGACGGCTCGGACCTCATCAAGATCACCGCGACGGGCGGGGTGCTCTCGATCGCGAAGAGCGGCCTGAACCCGCAGTTCACCGAAGAGGAGATCCGCGCGATCGTGGATACGGCGCGGGACTACGGCATGAAGGTCGCCGCGCACGCGCACGGCGCGGAAGGGATCAAGCGCGCGGCCCGCGCCGGCGTGCACACGATCGAGCACGGCACGTTCATGGACGAGGAGGCCATGCAGCTCATGAAGAAGCACGGCACGTTCTACGTGCCGACCATCTCGGCGGGACGCTGGGTGTACGAGCAGGCGCAGAATCCAGACTTCTTCCCTGCGATCGTGCGGCCGAAGGCGCTTGCCGTGGGCCCGCAGATCCAGAGCACGTTCGCGAAGGCCTACAAGTCCGGCGTGAAGATCCTGTTCGGCACCGACACCGGGGTCTCGGCCCATGGGCAGAACGCGCGCGAGTTCGCGCTGATGGTCGAGGCGGGCATGCCGGCGATGGAAGCGATCAAGGCCGCGACGAGCGCTACCGCGCGCTACCTCGAGATCGAGGACCGGCTCGGCACGGTGCAGGCCGGGAAGCTCGCGGATCTCGTGGCCGTACCCGGCGATCCGCTCGCCGACATCACGGCGATGCAGCGTGTGAGCTTCGTCATGAAAGAAGGCGCCATTCACAAGGCGCCGTGATGCCGGGCTGGCGTGCGCCGGCTCGAAGCTCGATCATCGCATCGGGATGAACGAGCACTCGACCCGCCTGAAAATCGGCGGCATGGACTGCGGCAGCTGTGCGCTCACGATCGAGCAGGCGGTGCGCAGGCTGCCCGGTATCCACACCGTGCGCGTGGATTTCACGACCGAGACGCTCGAGGCGCACGGCGAGACGGGCGCGGAGCCGATCGCCGCGCGCGTTCGCGAGCTTGGCTATCGGGTGCTGCAGGATGAGGCCGCGCCTTCGCGCCCGCTGCCGAACGCGCGCGGATTCGCGGGATTCGTGCGATTCCTGTGGCGCCAGCGGCACACGCGCGTCGCGCTTGCCGTCACCACCCTGATCGCGTTCGCGGCGTGCGCCGCGCTTGTGCTTCCGTCGCTGCCGGACGGCCTGTTGCCGGCCGCGCTCACCGCGGCGGTCATCGTCGTCGGTGCACCCATCCTGCTTCGCGGCATACGCTCCCTGCTCGTCGCAAGACGCGTGACGATCGATCTCCTGATGGGCATCGCGGCAGCGGGAGCAATGGCGATCGGCGAGGCAGGCGAGGCCGCGGCGGTCGTGCTGCTGTACACCCTGGGCGAGGCGCTCGAAGCGTACAGCGCGGATCGCTCGCGCCGCGCGCTGCGCAGCCTTCTCACCCTGCAGCCGCACGAGGCCACCGTGCTCGAGACCCACAGTCACGACCGTCATGAGCACGCGGTGCGGCGGCCGATCGAAGCGATCCGCGTCGGCGAATGCCTGCTCGTGAGGCCCGGCGAGCGCGTGCCGCTCGACGGCCGGATCCGCGAGGGCCTCTCCGCGATCGATCAGTCGGCCGTGACCGGCGAGAGCATGCCCGTCGAAAAGGGTGTCGGCGATGAGATTCTCGCCGGCACGGTGAACGGCGCGGGCGCTCTCATCCTCGACGTCCTGCGTCCGGCGGCGGATTCGACGGTCAGCCGCATCGCGCGACTGGTCGAGCGCGCGCTCGGCGAGCGTGCGCCGGCCGAGCGCTTCATCGACCGCTTCGCACGCTGGTATACGCCCGCGGTGGTGCTGCTCGCCGTCGCGGCCATCGCGGTCGCAGTGCTCGCCTTCGGCCAACCCCTCTTGCGCGGCGGCGATGAGTCAGGGTGGCTGTACCGCGGGCTGGCGCTGCTCATCATTGCTTGCCCGTGCGCGCTCGTCATCAGCATTCCCGTGACCGTGGTGAGTGCGCTCACACGGCTCGCCCAGCTCGGCGTGCTCGTGAAGGGCGGGGCGCAGCTCGACCGTCTCGCCGATGTCGCGGTCGTCGCGTTCGACAAGACCGGGACCCTGACCTCGGGTCAGCCGCGCGTGACGAGCGTGCAGGGACGCGACTGCGGTCACCTCGAGCCGGCCGCCTGCGGCACGTGCGATGAGCTCGTAGCGGTTGCCGCGTCGGTCGAATCGTCATCGGAGCATCCGGTCGGCCGGGCCGTGGTCTCGCACGCCCGCGGCAGCGGTGCGGAGGCCGGAATCACGCGCGCGACGAACGTGCGCGCGCACGTCGGCCGCGGCGTTTCGGGCGAGGTCGGCGGCACACGCATCACCGTCGGCAGCCATGCGCTCTTCAAGCACGCCGCGGATTGCCGGGAACCGGTATGCGCGTCGGCCGCGACCGCGCAACGAGACGGCAAGACCGTGCTGCTCGTCGCCCGCGGCGCGGAAATGCTCGGCTTCATCGGCGTCGAGGACGAGCCGCGCGCCGGAAGCGCGGAAGGTCTGGCCGAGCTGCGCGCACTCGATCCGCGGCCGGCGACGGCCATGCTGACCGGCGACAGCCTGAGCGTGGCTGCGGCGATTGCGCAGCGGCTCGGCGGACTCGATGCGATTCGCGCGGAGCTCCTGCCCGAGCAGAAACAGGATGCCGTGCGCGCGCTGCAGGCGCGCGGGCCGGTCGCGATGGTCGGGGACGGCATCAACGATGCACCCGCCCTGGCGCAGGCCGACGTCGGCATCGCGATGGGCGGCGCGGGAACCTCGCAGGCGATGGAGACCGCCGACGTCGTGTTGATGGGTGACGATCCGCGCGCGGTCGCGCTCGCGTTGCGCGTCGCGCGTCGCACGCGTGCGCTGGTGAAACAGAACGTCGTCGCGAGCCTGGGGCTCAAGCTTGCGTTCCTGGTGCTTGCGCTCGCGGGCCTCGCCGGCCTGTGGCTCGCCGTGCTGGCCGACGTCGGCGCGACGCTGCTCGTGACGCTGAACGGCATGCGCCTGTTGCGCGCCCGCTGATGATTCGACCGCCGCCCGCCGAGCGCGTGTCGATCGCGGGCCCCGCCGGCGCGATCGAAGCGGTCGTCGAAACCCCGTCGGGCAGCGCAGCGAGGCAGTTCGCCGTCGTCTGCCATCCGCACCCGCTCCACGGGGGCACGCTCGAGAACAAGGTCGTGCATACGCTCGCACGTGCCTTCCAGGAGCTGGGCGCGGCAACCGTGCGCTTCAACTTCCGCGGCGTCGGCGCGAGCACCGGCAGCTTCGCGGACGGTGTCGGCGAGAGCGAGGACGCATCGGCAGTCGTGGCGTGGGGTCGCCGCCGCTGGGCGGGCGCCACTCTGTGGCTCGCGGGCTTCTCGTTCGGCGGAGCCGTGGCGATCCGCGTGGCAGCCGCACACCGACCGGCGCTTCTCGTCACGGCTGCTCCGGCCGTGCAGCGTGTCGATCTCACCGGTGCAGCGATGCCCGACTGTCCGTGGCTCATCGTCCAGGGTGACGCCGACGACGTGGTACCGCGCGCGGAAGTGCAGGCGTGGGCGGCCCGGAACGCGCCGTGGGCGGAGCTCGCGGTCCTGCCGGGCGTCGGGCATTTCTTTCACGGACGGTTGAACGAGCTCCGGGACTCGGTCATTGCTTTCGTCGCGCGCGTGCAAAAGAAAAGCCCGGCCGGGTGACTGCCGGGCCGGGCCTTTCGCGGAAAATGATCAGCTCTCGATCAGTTCACCATCGCCTTCAGGCTCTTCAAGGGCATGACGCGAACCTTCTTGCTCGCGGGCTTGGCCTTGAACATCATCTTCTCGCCGGTGAACGGGTTCACGCCCTCACGTGCCTTGGTCGCGGGCTTCTTGACGACCTTCATCTTCATGAGACCCGGCATCGTGAACAGGCCGTTGCCGCGCAGGCTCTTCTTGATTACGCCGGAGAGCGAGTCGAACACCGAGTTGACTTGCTTGCGGGACAGCCCGGTGTCTTTGGAAATCGTGGTGAGAACCTCCGACTTGGTCGGCGCGCCAGCCTTTTTCGCCATTGTTCGAACTCCTCGAATGTTGTGACTTTGAGCGCGAGCAGCGCCGCGCTTTGACGAGAACCGCGCGGAAAATAGCACATGCGCACGCTTTGGCAAGCGATTTTTCTCGCTCGCGCATGCGCAAAATGCCTTTTTTTCCAGGGTTTCGGAAGCTGCGTCGCCAGGCGACGACGCGTCTCGATTCGCGATGCAGACTCGCCGCTAAGTTTCTGAGCGCGCACGCGCGGGCGAGCGCGCGCGTCAGTGGAAAAGAATGAGAATCGCCTGGATCAGGATCAGCGCCCACAGCGGCGAGAGGTCGATCCCCGCCACTGCCGGGATCAGGCGCCTGAACGGCCGCAACACCGGCTCGCTCAGCGAGGCGAGCACCGGCTGGAAGGGCGAGTAGCCTGCCGCGCCGAGAAAACCGAGGAGTGCGTAGAGAAGGATGGCGTAGAAATACGTCCACAGCGCGGTGCGGATGATCTCGAGCGCCGCCTCGCGCAGCCAGAGAAGCGGCGGGGGCACGCCGTGCCCGAGGAGCGAGTAGACGATCGCCACCTCGGCGAACGCTACGATGACGACGGCGACCACCGAGGCCGTGTCCACGCGACCGATCGGAGGCAGCACTCGCCGAAGAGGCAGTACGAGCCAGTTCGTGAGCCGCACGATGGCCTGGCACACCGGATTTCTGAAGTCGGCCCTCACCCACTGCAGCAGCAGCCGCAGCAGCATCACGAACAGGACGAGCGACAACAGCGTTTTGACGATGAATATCAGCGCGTTCATGGGGCCGAGCCGGGTTTGTCCGTTTTCTCCAGCTGGATCGCAAGCTCGCGACTGCGCTGCGTCGCAGCGGTCAGCGCGCGCGCGACGATAGCACGCAGATCGGCGGCCTCGTACGCGCGCAGAGCCGCTTCGGTCGTGCCACCCGGCGAGGTCACCTCGCTGCGAAGACGGACGAGATCGCCGTCGCCGGCCACGGCGAGCTGCCCGGCCCCGTGCAGGGTCTGCACCGCAAGCAGGCGTGCGGCCGCAGGCTCGAGGCCGAGATCGATCGCCGCCTGGCTCATCAGCTCGGCCATCAGAAAGAAATACGCCGGCCCGCTGCCCGACAGCGCCGTCACGACGTCGAGCGCATCCTCGCTCGTTACCCACACGACGCTGCCGACTGCGCGCATCACCCGTTCGGCCGTCGCGCGCGATTCCGGAGCGACATCGGCCGGTGCAAAGAGCCCGGTCACACCGGCGCCAACGAGCGCGGGACGGTTGGGCATCGCTCGCACGATGGGGATTGCGCGTCCACACGCGCGCTGCAGCGCGCTCACTCGCACGCCCGCAGCCACCGACAGCAACATCGGCCGCCGCGCGGGGAGCTGCGCGGCGATCGGCGTGAGCGCTGCGGCCGCATCCTGCGGCTTTACCGCAAGGATCACGACTTGCGCGCCTTCGACGGCCGCCGCGTTGTCCGCGTACACGCGAACGCCGAAATCGCGCGCCAGCGCGTTGCGCTGCGCATCGCGCGCCTCGCCGACGGCGATGCTCGCCGGGGATGCACCGCGGCCGATGAGACCGCCGATCAGGGCGCCGCCCATGTTGCCGCCGCCGAGAATGGCGATGGACAGACCGTTCACTGCGTCCCCGCTGCGGGTCGCGGACCGAACAGCGCCGTACCGACGCGTACGATCGTCGCGCCTTCGCACACCGCAGCTTCGAGGTCGGCGCTCATTCCCATGGACAGTGTATCGAGTCGCGCGCCGCCGGCGTTCGCGCGCTCGTGGAGCTCGCGCACCTTCGCGAACCACCGTCGCTGCTGCGCCGTATCCGCACCTTCCGGAAGCATGCACATGAGACCCCTCAGCTGGAGGCGCGGGAGAGTCGCGACCTCGGCGATCAGTCTCGGCGCCGCTTCGATCGTCACCCCGCTTTTCGATGCCTCGCCGGCGACGTTCACCTGGATGCACACGTTGAGCGACGGTGCGTGATACGGCCGCTGCATCGCGAGACGTTCGGCGATGCTGACGCGATCGACGCCGTGAACCCAGGCGAAGCTTTCGGCGATCGCGCGCGTTTTGTTCGACTGGACGCGACCGATGAAATGCCACGTGAGATCCCGGCCGCGAAGCGCGTCGATCTTCGGCAGCGCTTCCTGCACGTAGCTCTCGCCGAAGTGCTCGAGGCCGGCCTCACGGGCAGCCTCGATCGCGGCCACTGGCTGGGACTTGCTCACGGCAAGGAGTGTGACGGAGTCCACGTTTCGTCCGCACTGCCTCGCCGCCGCAGCGATGCGGTCGCGCACGCGACGCACACTGTCAGGCAAATTCTGCGGAGCTATTAACATATGGGTGCCCAAACCCCTCCGCTATACTCACCCGCGTTTTCGCGCAGGTCTCGCGCGATCCAGTTGAGCTCACCTGCAGGGAGCCTGAATGGCCGTCGATATCGCGCAATTGCTGGCATTCGCTGTCAAGAACAGCGCATCCGACCTGCACCTGTCGGCGGGTGTGCCGCCGATGATCCGCGTGGACGGCGACATGAAGCGGATCAACATGCCGCCGCTGACGCACAAGGAAGTGCACAGCATGGTGTACGACATCATGAACGACAAGCAAAGGAAGGCTTACGAGGAGTTCTTCGAGACCGATTTTTCCTTCGAGATCCCGAAGCTCGCGCGCTTCCGCGTCAATGCGTTCAACCAGAATCGCGGCGCAGGCGCGGTGTTCCGCAACATCCCCTCGACGATCCTGACGCTCGATGATCTCGCGGCGCCGAAGATCTTCCGCGACCTGTGCATGCTGCCGAGGGGGCTCGTGCTGGTCACCGGACCGACCGGCTCGGGCAAGTCGACCACGCTCGCGGGCATGGTCAATCACTGCAACGACAACCGGCCGGATCACATCATCACGATCGAGGACCCGATCGAATTCGTGCACGATTCGAAACGCTGCCTCATGAACCAGCGCGAGGTGCACCGCGACACGCTCGGATTCTCCGAAGCGCTGCGTTCGGCCCTGCGCGAGGACCCGGACGTCATTCTCGTAGGCGAAATGCGCGATCTCGAGACGATCCGCCTCGCGCTCACCGCCGCGGAGACCGGTCACCTCGTGTTCGGCACCCTGCATACGAGCTCGGCGGCCAAGACGATCGACCGCATCGTCGACGTGTTCCCCGCGGCCGAGAAGGAGATGGTGCGCTCGATGCTCTCCGAGAGCCTGCGCGCCGTGATCTCGCAGACTCTGCTCAAGCGCATCGGCGGCGGCCGCATCGCCGCGCACGAAATCATGATCGGCACCCCTGCCATCCGGAACCTGATCCGCGAGGGCAAGATCGCGCAGATGTATTCCGCGATCCAGACCGGCCAGTCGCAGGGCATGCAGACGCTCGACCAGTGTCTCGCCGAGCTTGTGACGAGAGGCAACGTCAGCAAGGAAGAGGCGCGCTACAAGGCGCAGAACAAGGATTCGCTGTGAGCCGCGTTCCGCCCTCCGCCTTCCGGCTTCCGCCTTCCGGTCAGAGGGCTGGCAGGTACGCCGAGCAGCGCGTTCTTTTCCGGCCGGAAGACGGAAGCCGGTAGCCGGAAGGCGGTAGGCAAGGAGAACTCCGTGGATCGCGATCAAGGCATCAAACTCATGCAGGATCTCCTGCGTCGGGTGGTCGAGAAGAAGGCGTCCGATCTCTTCATCACCGCGGGATTTCCGCCGGCGATCAAGATCGACGGCGAGGTGCGCCCGCAAAGCGAGCGCGCGCTCACCATCGAGCAGTCCGCGACGCTCGTGCGCGCGATCATGAACGACCGGCAGACGAAAGAGTTCGATGCGACCAAGGAGTGCAACTTCGCGATCGCACCTCCCGGGATCGGCCGCTTCCGCGTGAGCGCCTTCGTTCAGCAGGGCGCCACGGGCTGCGTGATCCGCCTCATCAACGCGAAGATTCCGACCTTCGACGAGCTCGACCTGCCGCCGATCCTGAAGGAAGTGGTGCTCTCGAAGCGCGGGCTCGTGATCATCGTCGGCGGCACCGGCTCGGGCAAGTCGACGACGCTTGCGGCGATGGTCGGCTACCGCAACGAGAAAACGCGCGGCCACATCATCACGATCGAGGACCCGGTCGAGTACGTGCACCAGCACAAGGGCTGCGTCATCACGCACCGCGAGATCGGCGTGGATACCGAGTCCTGGCACAGCGCGCTGAAGAACACTCTGCGACAGGCGCCGGACGTCATCCTCATCGGCGAAATCCGCGACCGCGAGACGATGGAACACGGCATCCAGTTCGCCGAGACCGGCCACCTCGTGCTCGCCACGCTGCACGCAAACAGCTCGAACCAGGCGCTCGACCGCATCATCAACTTCTTCCCGGACGAGCGGCGCGAGCAGCTTCTCATGGACCTCTCGCTCAACGCCCGCGCGCTGGTCTCGCAGCGGCTCATTCCGCGCGAATCCGGGTCCGGCCGCATCGCCGCGACCGAGATCATGCTGAACTCGCCCCTGATCCAGGACCTCATCTTCAAGGGCGAGGTCGCGAAGATCAAAGAGGTGATGTCCCGCTCCACTCGCATCGGCATGAAGACCTTCGACCAGTCGCTCTACGAGCTCTACGAGACGGGCTTCATCTCGTACGAGGATGCGCTGCGCAATGCCGACTCGAAGAACGAGCTGCGGCTGCGCATCAAGCTCGAAAGCAAGCGCGAGAACAAGAACGTGGAGGACGCCGGCAGCCTGCATATCCTCGACGAGGAGCAGAAGGGCCATTCGCTGTGAGCCGCGGCAAGGGGCACACGCCGCGACCCGACGACGCGGCCGCAGATGCGCGCGGCGGTGCGTCCGACGCGTTGTCGGGATTCGGCACGGGCGCCTCTCTCAACACGAAGCCGCTCTTCAAGCTGATGGTGGACAAGAAGGCGTCGGATCTCTTCTTCACCTCGAATGCGCCGATCAAGATCAAGATCGAGGGGCAGATCCATCCGGTCAACAAGCACGTGCTCACGCCCGACGTGGTGCGCCAGACCGCCCTCGCCGTGATGTCGCCGGAACAGCGCGACTATTTCGCCCGCGAGTTCGAGATCGACTTCGCCATCTCGGAGCCCGGCCTCGGCCGCTTCCGGGTGAACGTGTTCATGCAGCGCAGCTTTCCGGCGATGGTCATGCGCTACATCGCAGCGGACATGCCGCGGCTGGAGAGCCTCGGGATGCCCGAGGTGATGCGCGATCTCATCATGATGAAGCGCGGCCTCGTGCTGCTGGTCGGCGCCACGGGCTCCGGCAAGTCCACCTCGCTCGCGGCGATGATCAACTACCGCAACGAGAACTCGTCGGACCACATCGTCACGATCGAGGACCCGATCGAGTTCCTGCACACGAACAAGCGCTCACTGGTGAATCAGCGCGAAGTGGGGCTCGACACGAAGTCCTACGCCCGCGCGCTGCGCGGCGTGATGCGCGCGGCGCCAGACGTGATCCTGATCGGCGAGATCCGGGATCGCGAGAGCATGGAGGCGGCGATCAACCTTGCCGGAACCGGCCACCTCGTGCTCGCGACGCTGCACGCCAACAACTGCGCCGAGACGCTGGATCGCATCATCAACATGTTCCCGCGCGAGCAGCACGGGCAGATCTTCCTCGACATGTCGCAGTATCTGCGCGCGATCCTCGGCCAGCGCCTCGTGTACGGCAAGGACGGCAAGCGCGTCGCGGCGGTCGAAGTGATGCTCAACACGCCGCACATCTGCGAGCTCGTGAAGAAGGGCGACATCACCGGCATCAAGGAAGCGATCATCCGCTCGGGCGATCGCGGCATTCAGAGCTTCGACGTCGCGCTGCACAACCTCTTCAAGGAGAACCGCATCGAGCTGGCGGAAGCGCTCGCGAACGCCGACTCGCGGACGAACCTCGAGGCGAAGATCAACTTCGGCTGAGGACGGCTCAGACGTCTTAGACGTCTCAGACGCCGGAACGAGGCGCCTCTTCATTCTTCTTGCCGTCTCGGCCGTCTTGGCCGTCTAAGTCGTCTGAGCCCCGAAGACGGCATGAGCATCGAATACGGGTCCATCTACGCATACGCGTCTCATGGCCGGGCCGCCTGGCTCCTGGACGAGAACCGTGCAGCCAGCGCAGCCGCCGACCGCGCACGCCATGAATTCCTCGAGCGACACCTGACACGGGAGCTGGTACCTGCGCGCAAGGCGCGCGGTCGCCTCGAGCATCAGCGTCGGGCCACAGGCGAAGATCTCGATCTGCGAGAGCGCGGTCCCATCGAGCGTCGCGAGCCACGCGTCGGCGAGCTCCGTGACGAAGCCGTCGAAGCAGCCCGGGAAGTCGCTGCGGCTCGCGAGCCGGCTCGCGATGTTCCACTCATCGAGCAGCGGCATGCAGGCGATCGCGCCAGCGGGCATTCCGGACACGACGATGCGCGAGGGGCGGGATCGGAACGGAAACGGGATCTCCGATCCCATGAGCACGAGCGGTCGCCAGGGCGCGTCGGTCCGGTCGCGCAGCGTTTCGGCGAGGAACACCATCGGCGGGATGCCGACGCCGCCGCCGACGAGGAGCGGGCGAGGGCGCTCGGGTCGCGGTGTGAAGCCGTGGCCGATCGGGCCGAGCACGCTCACGACGTCGCCGGGCTTGCGCGTCGCGAACGCATGGAGGCCCGGGCCGACGACCTTGTAGAGCAGCTCGATCCAGCCGGCCTTCGCATCGGCCCGCATGATCGACAGCGGCCGACGCATCGGGATGGTCGCATCGCACGTGACGTGCGCGAAGCTCCCCGCTGCCGCGTGCGCGGCGCATTTGGGCGCCTCGATGCGGATCACGAACTGCTCGCCTTCGAAGGCGGCGTGATCAAGCACGCGGCCCTGTTCGAGGAAGATCGTGTCTCGTCTGCTCTTGCCCGCGTACGGCGAGCTCATGCGCGCTTGCGCCCGGCTTCGAGCACCGTCGCCAGCACGGCCATGCGCACGGCCACGCCGTTCCTCACCTGGTCCCGGATCGCGGACTGCGGACCATCGGCGACGTCGGATGCAATCTCGACGCCGCGGTTCATCGGCTGCGGGTGCATGACGATCGCATCGGGACGCGCGAGCGCCAGGCGCTCGGGCGAGAGGCCGTACTTGATGAAATAGCGATCGGCGTCGGGCAGCGCAGCCTGACTCATGCGCTCCTTCTGGATGCGCAGCATCATCACGACGTCGACGTCCTTGAGTCCCGTTTTCAGGGTCGTATGGCGTGAACAATCCGCGAACTCGTGCTTCTCCGGCATGAACGCCGGCGGCGCAACGATGCGGATGTCGGGCACGCCGAGCGCGCGGAAAGCGTGCCACGCGGAGCGCGCGACGCGCGAGTGCTGCACGTCGCCGACGATCGCGATCGAGAGCGCCTCGAGCCGCGGCTTCCTCTGGCGCACCGTCAGCGCATCCAGAAGGCCCTGGGTCGGATGCGCGACGTGCGCCTCCCCCGCCGAGAGCACGCTCACATGGGGTGCGACGTTCGCCGCGACGAGCCCGTGCACGCCGGGTTCGGCATCACGGATCACGAGCGCATCGACGTGCAACGCCTGGAGCGTCAGGACGGTATCGAGCATGCTCTCGCCCTTCACGCGCGAGGAAAGCTGGATCTCGAGGTTCACGATCTGCGCGCCCAGCCGCTTGGCGGCTAGCTCGAACGACACGCGGGTACGCGTCGAGGGCTCGGTGAAAATGTTCGCGACGGTGCATCCCGCGAGCAGCGACGTTGTCGGGATACGGTCCCCGAGGGGACGGACGAATCCCTGCGCGCGCTCGAGCAACTGCTCGATGATCGGCCGCGGCAGCGTCTCGAGCGTGAGCAGGTGCCGCAGGGTCCCGTCGGGACGCAGCTGACTCGGTGCGCTTTCCCGTGATGCGTCGTTCACGTCCGATCTCCCTCCCCGCCGAGCCACCGCTCGAGAATCACCGCGGCGGCCGCGCTGTCGATGTCACCCCGCTGTACCCGCCTGCGCCGCGCACCGCTCGCCCGCTGTGCACGCAGCGCGGCGTTCGCCTCGAGGGACGACCAGCGTTCATCGACACGTTCGACGGGAAGGCCGAAGCGGTTCGCGAGCTCCGCGGCGAACGCGCTCGCCGCGCGCGTCAGCGCCCCGGGGCTGCCATCGGCATTATAAGGTTCGCCCACGAGGAGCAGCGCGGGCCGGAACGCGGCGATCTCGCGCTCGATCGTCCGCCAGTCGGGGCCGGCTGGGCCAACCGGCACCGCGCCTCGCGGCGATGCCGTGCGCGTGACGGTATCGCCGGTCGCGATGCCGATGCGCTTCAAGCCGTAGTCGAATGCAAGAATCGTGTACGGAGGGTCGTCACGCATGGCCCGCGACGAGGCTCACCTTGTCGATGTCCACGCCGAGCAGCTGCCACGAAGCCTGCCAGCGTTGATCGAACGGCAGGGCGAACACGAGCTGATCGTTCGCCGGCATCGACAGCCACGCGTTCTCGAGAATTTCCTTCTCGAGCTGTCCGGAATCCCATCCCGCGTAGCCGAGCGCGATGAAGGCGTCGGACGGGCCATCACCCCGCGCCATCGCTGCGAGCACGTCGCGCGAGGTGGTCACCTGAATGAGATCGGAGACCATGTGAGTGGAGTCCCAGTCGCCGCCCGGCCGGTGCAGCACGAAGCCCCGGTCGGTGTGCACCGGGCCGCCGCGCAGCACCGGCTGCGAGCCGATTTCGTCGGTGATCGGCTCGAGCTTCATCTGCGAGAGCACCTCCGAGAGCTTCATCGGCAGGGGCTTGTTGAGAACGATGCCGAGCGCGCCCTTGTCGGTGTGCTCGCAGATGAGCGTCACGGTCTGTGCGAAGTTCGGATCGACGAGCGAAGGCATCGCGATCAGCAGCTGATTCGTGAGGCTCGTCGGCTCGGTCATATGCTCCTCAGTATGGGCACGACGAACGGGAGGCTCAAGGAACGGCCGATACGCCCCCGGCCTCGATCCGGCCGTCCACGAACTGCCATTCGTAGGCGAAACGCAACACGCGATATTCGGCCGCGAGCTCGGGAGGGAATGGGTCGAAGGGGCTCGCGAGCTTGAGGATGGCGAGGGCCGCCTGATCGAGATCCGGACGTCCGCTCGAGCGTCGCACGATGGCCTTCTCGAGCTGCCCGTCGGAGGCGATTGCCACCTCGACGACGGGGCTCGCCTCGAGCTTTTCGCGCCGGGCGGCCGCAGGATAGTTGAGCGTGCCGATGCGCTCGACCTTGCGCCGCCAGGCATCGAGGTACGGCGCAAGCGTCGCCTCACGCGCGTCGGGTGTGATCCAGAGCTCGTCGCGCTTCGGTCCGCGCAGGCGTGCGGGGCCGGCCTCATCCTCGGGGCCAGGCTGCTCGGTGCGCCATTCCTCGAGGAGCAGCGGATCGGCGCGGTCGGCACCGCTCGTGTCTGAGGTTGCGAAGTGCAGGATGTCCGCCTGAGCGGCCGCTGCGGCGAGCACCGGTTCGGCATCGCCTCCGGGGCGATCACCCTCCGATGCGAGCGTCCGACCGTCCGGCGCACCTTCGTGCGGAGGTATCGTCAGATCGGAAGCGCGATTGCGCGGCGGCACCGATTCCTCGGTGTTCCCCGACCCGAGCTGCGTGCGCTGAGCCAGATACGTCGCCGTCGGATTCGACTCGGTTTCCGGCAACTCGTCCGAGACCAGCAGCACCTCGAGCCCGGGCGCGGCATCGCCGCCTGCGATTGCGGCCTCGAACGTCAGGCCCAGAATCACCGTCGCATGCAGGAGGCCGGCGAGAAACACGGTCGTCATCAACCGGTCGCGCACGGGCGCCGCGCCTTCGCGCAGCTTGAGGGCGCTGGATGCCATCAGGTGCGCCCTGCCAGTTTTCGCTCGATTGCCTGCACGAGGAGCAGCCCGATGTCCGTGGCGAACTGCTTGTCGAGCTCGCGGATGCCGGTCGGGCTCGTCACGTTGATCTCGGTGACGAAGCCGCCGATGACATCGAGCCCCACGAACAGCATGCCCCGCCTCGCAAGCGGCGGACCGATCTGCGCCGCGAGCCAGCGCTCGCGCTCATCGAGCGGACGGCCGACGCCCTTGGCCCCGGCGGCAAGGTTGCCGCGATTGTCGGTCGGCGTCGGGATGCGGGCGAGCGCGTGCGGGACGGGCTCGCCGTCGATGAGCAGCACGCGCGCATCGCCGGTTTTCACGATGTCGGGGACGTAGCGCTGCGCGATCGCGAAACGCTGCCCGTAGTCGGTCAGCGTCTCGAACACGACGTTCATGTTCTTGTCGTTCGTCTCGACCACGAAGATCGAGCGGCCGCCCATGCCATGGAGCGGCTTCACGACGATCTTGCCGTGCTCGCGCAGGAACGCCTCCATCTCGCCCATATCGCGCGTGATGAGCGTCGGCGCGCAGCACTGCGGAAACCACGCCGTGTACACCTTCTCGTTGATGTCGCGCAGGCCCTGCGGCCCATTCACCACGAGCGTCCCGGCCGCTTCGGCACGATCGAGGACGTAGGTGGTGTAGATGTACTCCATGTCGAACGGCGGGTCCTTGCGCATGAGGATGCAGTCGAGGTCGCCCAGCGGGATGACTCGCGCCTCGCCGAGCTCGAACCAGCTGCCCGGGTCCGGGCGGACCCGCAGCGGGCGCATGCGCCCGAACGCGACCCCGTCGCGCAGGCTCAGGTCGCGCTGCACCAGGTACTCGAGCTCGAAGCCGCGCCGCTGTGCGGCAAGCAGCATTGCGAGCGTCGAGTCCTTCTCGTATTTGACACCCGCGATCGGGTCCATTACGACGCCGAGGCGGATCCTGTCGGCCATCACGAGTCCTCGAAAAGCTGGCCGGATGGTAGCGGAAGATGCACGCGCGTCACGGAATATGTCTGTGGGGGATTCAAACTGTGTGCTACCTGCATGTCGCTTGCGCGAGGGGCGCTTTCAGCTACCGAAAACGTGACGCGCGTGGCATAGCAGGGGGTATACCGATATGTTAAAACCCAGAGCGCTTGCCGAAGGGAGAGTGTCGACCGTGACGGATGCCAGCTCGAAGCTCCAGGGCCTAAAGGTACTGGTCATCGACGATAGCAAGACCATCCGCCGCACCGCCGAAACCCTGCTCGCGAAGGAGGGATGCGAGGTGTTCACGGCGATCGACGGCTTCGACGCTCTGGCCAAGATTGCCGACCACCAGCCCGATATCGTGTTCGTGGACATCATGATGCCCCGGCTCGACGGCTATCAGACCTGTTCGCTGATCAAGCACAACAAGGTCTTCAAACAGATTCCCGTGATCATGCTCTCGTCGAAGGACGGCCTCTTTGACCGTGCCCGCGGGCGCATCGTGGGATCCGAGCACTACCTCACCAAACCGTTCACCAAGGACGAGCTGCTCTCCGCGATCGAGACGCACATCGGGAGATGATGACCATGCCGCTCATTCTCATCGTCGACGACTCGCCGACCGAAGTGCACGTGATGACGAAAGCACTCGAGAAGCATGGTTACCGCACTGCAGCGGCCGCCGACGGCGCCGAGGGCATTCGCCTCGCCCGCGAGATGCATCCCGATCTCATCTTCATGGACATCGTGATGCCTGGAATGAACGGCTATCAGGCGACGCGCACGCTCGCGAACGATCCGAAGACCCGCTCCATCCCGATCATCATGGTGACCTCGAAAGGCCACGAAACCGACAAGATCTGGGGCCTGCGCCAGGGCGCGGTCGACTACATGGTGAAGCCGGTATCTCCCGATCAGCTCGTGGCCAAGGCGCAGGCCACACTCGCGGCTTGAGCGCGGGTCGTATGTACTAGCAGCGCAAATGTCCGAGGGGGTTGCACTCAAATCGCTGCGGGACAGACCCTTCGAGCTCCTGGCCGAGCTCGAACGGCGCGGTCGCGCCGTGTCCGCGCAGGTCGGTGAGGCGGGCGCCGCAGGGCGCGAATGGGTCGGCGTCGCGCTGCGAATGGCCGGCGAGCTGTTCCTCGTCGCGCGCGAAGAGACGCGTGAAATTCTGTCGGTGCCTCCCGCGCTCACGCGAGTGCCGGGAGCGAAGAGCTGGGTAAAGGGGCTTGCGAACGTGCGCGGTCAGCTGCTGCCGATCATCGACCTGCGGCAGTTTCTCGGCAGCGGTGCCACACCGTTCACGCGCAATACGCGCATCGTGGTCGCGAATCACCGTGACATACCGGCCGGCCTTCTGGTCGACGAGGTGCTCGGCTTCCGGCGCTTCGCCGAGGGCGAGTTCACCGGCGATGCGCCGCCGACGGTCGCGCGCTGCGAGCGTTTCCTTGCCGGCGCGTTTCGCCGCGGCTCGGATCAGTCTCCGGTGCTGAGCGTGCGCTCGCTCCTCGAGAGCCCGAGCTTCACGGACGCCGCAGCGTGATGGCAACGGCTTCCGCCCTCCGCCTTCCGCCTGCCGGCCAGACGGTCACCGCCAGCCTTGAGCTCGTCGCTCTTCTCTTCCTCGGGCCGGGAGGCGGAAGGCGGACGCCGGGAGCCGTCTTCCCGTGACCGAAGCAGTGAAATCGCGCGCCTCAGACTCAGGCATCAACTACGTTGCTGCGGCCGCCGCGGTGCTCGTCTTCGGCACGGCAATCGCCGGGCTGTATTTCGCCAATCGTGCAACGGCGGTTTCCGGTCAGCCGGCGCCCGCGCTTCTCGGTCTCGCGTTCGACGCGCAGGCCGCCGCCGCAGGTGATGCGACAGCGGTCGCGAGCCTGGAGCAGCACATGCGTACCCTGGGCGCCGAGGCCCAGCGCGATCCGGGCAGCGTCCTCGCACTGGATGAGCGCGTCGCGCGCGTGCTCGTCAACGCGAAGACGGTGGTCGGCTCCGCCCAGTCCATCGCCGATGCGCACGCCGCCGCCCGCGAGGCTCGCGAGCTCGTGACGAACATGCTCGCGGAGGTCGCGGGCCTTGCCGGCACCCTCACCGGCCCTGCCCTCGACGCCGGGGCCCGCGCGCTCGAACGCTTCGAAGTACGCGCCCAGCGCCTGCAGCTCGACATGAGCGCGATCGCGGCGGGCGCGGTCGATCCGGGATCTGTGGCACAACGGCTCGCGGAGAGCGCCGACTACCTCGGGCAGGTCATCAAGGGACTGCAGGGGTCGGATACCGGGCTGGGTCTGCCTCGCCTCACCGGGACAGAAGCCGAACGGCGCCTGCGCGCGCTCGAAACCGCGTATACCGCGCTCGACGCTGCCGTGCGCCGCGAAGTGGCTGCGGCGCCGGCGCTTCCGGCCGCCCAGGCCGCGGCAAGAGCCATCATGTCCGACGCTCGCTCGCTCGCGGGTCTCGCGCCGACCGACCTGAGCGGCGCACCGGCCGGATTCGTATGGTGGCCGGCCATTCCCGCCGCCGCCGGAATGCTCGCCCTCGCCGCGCTGTGGATCGGCTATCGGCGCGTGCGCACCAATGCGGAACGCCAGGCGGTCGCGGCGAGCGCCCAGCGCAAGGAAAACGACCGCAACCAGCAGGCGATCCTGCGTCTGCTCGATGAGCTCTCGAGCCTCGCCGATGGGGATCTCACCGTGCAGGCGACCGTCACCGAAGACATCACCGGCGCCATCGCCGACTCCATCAACTTCGCGGTCGAAGCCCTGCGCGGGCTCGTGACGACGATCAACGGGTCGGCCATCCATCTCGAAAGCGCCACGCGCCAGACGCAGGCGCTCGCGCAGCACCTCGCCAAGGCGAGCGGCGCACAGTCGAAGCAGATCTCCTCGGCGACCGATACGGCGGGCGCCGTCGCCTCGCTCACCGAGGAGGTCTCGAACAACGCGGAGCGCGCCTCCGACGTCGCCCGGCACTCCGTCGACGTCGCCCACAAGGGCGGCGATGCCGTGCGCCGCACGATCGACGGCATGAACACGATCCGCGAGACGATCCAGGAGACCTCGAAGCGCATCAAGCGGCTCGGCGAGAGCTCGCAGGAGATCGGCAGCATCGTCGAGGTCATCAACGACATCGCCGAGCAGACGAACATCCTCGCGCTGAACGCATCGATCCAGGCCTCGATGGCCGGGGAGGCGGGGCGTGGCTTCGCGGTGGTCGCCGACGAGGTGCAGCGGCTCGCGGAGCGCGCGGCCAACGCCACCAAGCAGATCGAAGTCCTGGTGAGAACCATTCAGACCGATACCAACGAGGCGGTCGTCTCGATGGAGCGCAGCACCACCGACGTCGTCGGCGGAGCGCTGCTTGCCGAGAACGCCGGTGCCGCGCTCGACGAGATCGAGCAGGTGTCGAACCAGATCGCGAACCTCGTGCAGAACATCTCCGCGAGCTCCCGGCAACAGACCTCCGCTGCCCAGAACATCGCGCGCAGCATGCAGGTGCTGAAGGAGATCAGCGCGCAGACGGCCGATTCGACGAGCGCAACGTCGGTCGCGATCGCGAAGCTCGCCGAGCTCTCCGGCGGCCTGCGCAAGTCGGCGTCGGGATTCCGCCTGCCGGGCGCACCGGCGCCCGCACCGGCACCTGCGCCCGCCCCGGCGCCTGCGCCCGCCCCGGCCAAGCGGGCCGCCGACGACAAGGGTCCCGTGCGGCCGCTCTCCGCCGTAGGCAGCTCATAACGAATGCCGGAAGTCGCTCAGCAAACTCTGGAGCTGGTCGGGCGCGAGCTGAACGCCACGCTCGGCGACGCCCGCACCGCGCTCGAGAGCTACGTCGAGCAGCCGGACAACGTCTCGCTGCTCGAGGGCTGCGCCCGCGAGCTGCATCAGGTGCAGGGCGTGCTGCGCCTGCTCGAGATCTACGGCGCCGCGCTGCTTGCGGAGGAAATGGAGCAGGTCGCGCGCTATCTCATCGCGACCGCGGGCGAGAGAAGGAGCCAGGCCGAAAGCCTCGATGCGCTCATGCGCGCGATGATGCAGCTGCCGAGCTATCTCGAGCGCGTGCTCGCGGGCGGCCGCGATCTCGCGCTGGTGCTGCTGCCGCTTCTCAACGACCTCCGGGCGGTACGCGGCAACTCGCTGCTCTCCGAAGGCACGCTGCTGCTGCTGAACCTGAAGTCCGACAAGCAGGCGCAGCCTGCTCCGACGAAGCCCGGGGAGGCGCCGCTCACCGTCGAACAGCACGCGCGCAAGCTGCGGGCGCAGTTCCAGGTCGGCCTCATCGGATGGATCCGGGGCGAGCGCATCGAGAAGAACCTCGAAGGGCTCGCGAGCGTCGCTCACAGGCTCGAGCAGATCGCGACGCGTCAGCCCGTGTTCCAGCTCTGGTGGGTCGTCGGCGCCGTGATCGAGGCGCTGCAGGAAGGCGGTCTCGAGGGCGGCGTGTCCGTGAAGCGGCTCCTCGGCCTCGCCGATCGTGAGATCAAGCGGCTGTACGAGCAGGGTGAGGGCCGCTACTCGCAGCAGCCCGCCGTCGAGCTCTTGAACAATCTTCTGTACTACGTGGGCCGCACCGAGAGCTCCGGTCCGCGCGTGGCGGCAGTGCGTGCATCGTTCCGCCTCGCCGAGCTGTTGCCGGTCGACGAAGCGGTCGAGCAGGAACGCGAAAACCTGTCCGCGCCGAGCGTGAAGCTGATGCAGACGGTGGCGTCGGCCATCCGCGAGGACCTGGGCAAGGTCAAGGACGTGCTGGATATCTTCGTGCGCCGCGGCGCCGGCCAGCCGCAGGAGCTCGCGCCGCAGGTCGCGCTGCTGCGCAAGATCGGCGATACGCTCGGCGTGCTCGGACTCGGCGAGCTGCGCACCAACGTGCAGGAGCAGACCGAACGCCTGGAGCAGCTCGTCGCGGGTAAGCTCGCGCCGGATGAAGCGACCCTCGTCGAGATCGCCGCGGCACTGATCTCGGTCGAGGATCGCCTCGACGATCGGCTCGTCGGCATGATCCTGCCGCGCAAGCCCGGCGCCTCGCCCGAGGCGCAGGCCGACGCCGACTTCCAGCAGGTCCAGGCGGCGGTATTGCGCGAGTGCATGCTCAATCTCGCGCGCGTGAAGGAAGCCATCGCGCAGAACGTGGGCGGCACGCTCGATGCAGCGGGCCTCGATGCGTGGCCGGACCTGCTGCGCGGGATGAAGTCGGGCCTCCTGATGCTCGGCAAGACCCGAGCCGTGGAGCTCCTCGAGGCGATCACCACACATCTGAAGCGCGTGATGCAACCGGGCGGCGGGGCGCTTGCAGGCGGTGCGCTCGACCGGCTCGCGGATGCGATCGTGAGCGTCGAGTACTACATGGAAACGCTGCAGGCCGGCCGCAGCGATCCCTGGTACATGCTCGACAACGCGCAGGGCTGCCTCGATGCGCTCGCGCAGCAGGGCGAGCCCGTGGTGCCGACCTTGCCTCCCGTGGAAGCGGCCGCGTTCGCAAAGACCGTGCAGCTTTCGCCGACCGGTGTTCACGGCGGCTTCGATCCCACGGCGACCGATCTCGGCGTGACGCCGCCGACGCTGTCGCCGCGCGCGGCCGGCTCCACGCACGTCCCGGTCACCGACCCGGAGCTGGTGAGCCTCTTCATCGACGAAGCCCGCGAGGAGCTCGCCCGGATCAACCGGCATTTCCCGCAGTGGGACCAGAATCCGCTGGAACGCGACGCGCTGGTCACGGTGCGGCGATCGTTCCACACGCTGAAGGGCAGCGGCCGCATGGTCGGCGCGCGCGAGCTCGCCGAGTTCGCGTGGGCGATCGAGAACCTCATGAACCGATTGCTCGACAACACGCTGACGCGCTCGCAGGTCATCGCCGCGACGCTGCGGGAGGCGATCGCCGTGCTGCCGGAGCTCGTCGAGCAGCTCGCGACCGGCGCTCCCCTGCGAAGCGATGGGGCCGGCATCGTCAAGCGCGCGCATGCGCTCGCGGCGGCGAAGCCTGCGCCTCCGATGGTGGCGCCCGAGGACGAGGTGACGATCACCGGCCCGGGTGGCAGCACCTATCCGCGGCCGCCCGCGGCCGAGACGACCACGGTCGTCGCTGACCCGGCGACGCGCACCGCCCGGCCGCCGGCGATGCCGCGGCCACGCGATGCGCACGTGGGCACCGCGATCGCGGCGGCGCACGATGACGGCGGCGAATCGGAGCCGGACGATGCCCTTCGCGACATCTATACCCGCGAAACGAGCGCGCACATCGCAACGGTGCGCGCGTGGCTCGCTCACCAGGCGAACCGCGCCGGGCCGCACGCGCTGACGGAAGACGTCTACCGCGCGTGCCACACGCTCGCGGGAAGCTCGAAGATGGCCGAAGCCCGGCACGGCGTGCGACTCGCCGAACCTCTCGACCGCTGGCTGCGCAAGGCCCACGACAGCGGGATGGGATTGCTGTCGTCCGACCTCGCCGTGGTCGGCGAATGCATGGCGGCCATGGAGGCGGTCGCGACCCACCTCGACGAATCGACCGGCTATTTCATGTCCCACGATGCGCTGCTCGCACGCATCGCACGGGTCGAAAGCGAGCTTGATCGACGTATCGCGCAGAGCGCGCAAGCGGAGGTTTCGGCGAACGGTGCGCCGGATGCCGATGAACCTGCGCCGACGGCGCAAGCGAGCGCCGACTACGACACCGAGGTCGCCGCAATCTTCTCGGAAGAGGCGACCGAGCTCGTCGAGACCGCGGAAACCGCGCTCTCCGCGTGGCGCGCCGAGCCCGCGAGCCTCGAGGGCCTCGCCGCGTTGAAGCGTCCCCTGCACACGCTCAAGGGCGGCGCGCGCATGGCCGGCGTCATCGCGATGGGCGATCTGAGCCATGAGCTTGAAACGCTTCTGACGACGATCGAATCGGGCAATGTGACGACGGACGATTCTGCGTTCGCCGTCGTACAGGGCTGCCTCGATGAGCTCGCGCGCATGCGTGAGCTCGTTGCCGCAGGCCGCGGCGTCGCGCCGGCTCGCGCGGCGATCGCTCGAATTCACGGACTCATTCGCAAGGATGGCCGTGCTGCGGCGATCGCGACCGCGCAGCCGGCACCCGCGCGCGAGGAACGCCCGCCCGTCATCGAGCGCGCGGCGCCGACCCCGGTCGCGCCGCCGGCATCCGCGGAGCGTCCGGTGTTCGCCGAGCGCCCGCTGACGGATCGCGCGACGGTCACGCCGATCACGGCCGCAAGATCGAGCGATGCACCATCGGGTCCCGAGCTCCTCGCGCCGCTTCCGGTGCCGCCAGGACGCGAACCCGTTGCGCCCGCCGATCGCGTGGAGATGGCACGCGTCGACGCGGAGCTTCTCGACAAGCTTCTGAACAGCGCGGGCGAGGTCAGCATCGCGCGCGCCCGACTCGAGCAGCAGATGGGCTCGATGGATTTCAACCTCGGCGAGCTTTCGCGCACCGTCACGCGCCTGAAGGACCAGCTGCGCAATCTCGAGCTCGAGACCGAGACGCAGATCCTCCACCGCCACGAGGAGGACACCGCGCATCGCGGCGAATTCGATCCGCTCGAGCTCGACCGCTACTCGTCCATCCAGCAGTTCTCGCGCGCGCTCGCCGAAACCGCGAACGACGTCGCGAGCATCCAGCAGCTGCTCGAGACGCTCGCTCGCGAGACGGGGAATCTGCTGACTCAGCAGGCACGCACGATCACCGAGTTGCAGAACGGGCTCATGCGCACGCGCATGGTGCCGTTCCAGCGCCACGTGCAGCGGCTGTCGCGCATCGTGCGGCAGGCGGGCGCCGACAGCGGCAAGCAGGCCGAGCTCGCGGTGGAAGGCGCCTCCGGCGAGCTCGACCGGCAGGTGCTCGAGCGCATGCTTCCGCCTTTCGAACATCTGCTGCGCAACGCAGTCGTGCACGGCATAGAGAAGCCCGCGGACCGCGCGGCCCGCGGCAAGCCCGAAGCCGGGCGCATCACGCTCGAGCTGCACCGCGAGGGCGCCGAGGTCATGGTGCGCGTCTCGGACGATGGCGGCGGCATGAACCTCAAGGCGATCCGCGAGAAGGGCGCAGCGCTCGGCCTCGTCCAGCCCGGCCATGTGCTCTCCGACGAGGATGCGATGCAGCTCATCCTCGAGCCCGGTTTTTCCACGGCCGGCTCCGTCACGCAGCAGGCCGGACGCGGCGTGGGCATGGACGTGGTGGCGACCGAGATCAAGCGGCTCGGCGGCGCACTGCACATGGAAACGAAGGCAGGCGAGGGCACGTCGTTCACGATCCGCCTGCCGTTCACGCTCGCGATCAGCCATGCGCTGGTCGTGCGCACGGGCGAGGAGTACTACGCGCTGCCGCTGCCGACCGTCGAGGGCGTGCTGCGCCTCACGAAGTCGGAAGTGTCGAGCCATCTCGGACGGGACGCGCTCACGTTCGAGCACAACGGCCAGCGGTACCGCTTCCAGCATCTTGCGGCGTTCGTCGGCCTCGAGCCTTCACCGCTGCCCGAGACCGATGTAACGATCCCGGTGGTTCTCGTGCGCGCCGGCGAGCACTCGACCGGCCTCGTCGCCGATGAGCTCATCGGCAGCCGCGAGATCGTGGTGAAGTCGGTCGGCCCGCAGATCTCTGCGATCCGCGGCATCTCGGGTGCGACCATCCTCGGCGACGGCCGCATCGTCGTGATTCTCGACATCGGCGCGCTCGTGCGCGGCGAGTGGCGCGGACGCCAGACCGTGGTGTTGCCGCGCGAGAAGGGCGATCGGCGCACGTTCGCGCTCGTGGTCGACGACTCGATCACGGTGCGACGCGTGACCCAGCGCCTGCTCGAGAGGAACGGCATGCGCGTGATGACGGCCCGCGACGGCGTGGATGCCGTATCCCTTCTGCAGGAGCACGTGCCGGACATCATCCTGCTCGACATCGAGATGCCGCGCATGGACGGCTACGAAGTGGCCGCGCACGTGCGCAACGACCCGCGGCTCGCCGACACGCCGATCATCATGATCACCTCGCGCGCCGGCGAGAAGCATCGCGCGCGCGCCATCGAGCTCGGCGTGAACGATTATCTGGGCAAGCCGTATCAGGAAGCGCAGCTTCTCGATGCGATCGCGCCGCTCGTGCAGCGCCACCGCGAGGCTCGCAGCTCGCGCACGCTCGCCGAGAGCGCAGAGGCAGGCTGAGAGCGAGGCGCGAGCGTACATGGCCGAACGAGTCACAGAGATCTACAGCCTGCTGATTCCGCTCGTCGACGGGCGGCTCATCGTGCCGCGCGCATGCGTCGCCGAAGTGGTCGGCTTCCAGACGCCCTCCGAGATGACGGGCGCGCCGCCGTGGTACATCGGTACCGTGCCGTGGAACGGGCGGCACGTGCCGCTCGCCTCGTTCGAAGGCGCCTGCGGACAGATGATTCCGCCCGCCTCCGGACGCACGCGCATCGTCGTGTTCCACTGCATCGGCGCGCAGCTCGAGGCGGGCTACTTCGGCCTCGTGTCGCAGGGCTTCCCGCAGCTCGTGCGTGTGAGCTCGGATGTCGTGCGCCCGGACAACTCGCGCGTGTTCCCCGAACGCATGCCGGTCATCTGCCAGGTGCGCATGGTGAACGAGGCGCCGCTCGTGCCGGATCTCGAGCGGCTCGAAGAGATGATCGCGGAAGAGACGACGATGCC
>JBQTHP010000022.1:0-11619 GCA_052389755.1 Gammaproteobacteria bacterium | reverse complement strand
TGGCTACGCTCCGCAGCCCATCTTCAGTACGTCCCCGTCGCGAGAAAATCCTCGCAGACCTTCTTCAGTGCCGCTTCGAACTCCGGCGTGAGGTTCGGATTCGCGTTGATCTTCGCGAGGAGGTCCGGGTAGTTCTGCCTGGCGAACGCCTGCAGGTCCTCCTCGAAGCCGACGATCTTCCTGCGATCCACCTTGTCCATGTGGCCGCCGTTCACCGCGAAGATGGACAGCGCCATCTCCGCCACCGACATCGGCGCGTACTGCTTCTGCTTCATCACCTCGGTGACGCGCTGGCCGCGCTCGAGCTGCCTGCGCGTGGCCTCATCCAGATCGGAGGCGAACTGCGAGAACGCCGCAAGCTCGCGGTACTGCGCGAGCGCGAGGCGGATGCCGCCGCCGAGCTTCTTGATGATGCCGGTCTGCGCAGCGCCGCCGACTCGCGAGACGGAGATGCCGGCGTTCATGGCCGGGCGGATGCCCGAGTTGAAAAGATCGGTCTCGAGGAAGATCTGGCCGTCGGTGATCGAGATGACGTTCGTCGGAACGAACGCCGTCACGTCGCCCGCCTGCGTCTCGATGATCGGCAGGCCGGTGAGCGAGCCCGTCCTGCCCTTCACGCGGCCCTTCGTCGCACGCTCCACATACTCTTCGTTCACGCGCGCGCTGCGCTCGAGCAGACGCGAATGCAGATAGAAGACGTCCCCCGGAAAAGCCTCGCGGCCGGGCGGCCGGCG
This sequence comes from Gammaproteobacteria bacterium, assembly GCA_052389755.1. Taxonomy (GTDB): domain Bacteria; phylum Pseudomonadota; class Gammaproteobacteria; order Steroidobacterales; family Steroidobacteraceae; genus JBQTHP01. Next base: position 10,885 of record JBQTHP010000022.1, on the reverse strand, counting down.
CAGCAGCAGCGAGATCTGCCGGTACGCGGTTGCCTGCTTCGAGAGATCGTCATAGATGATGAGCGCGTCTTCGCCGTCGTCCATGAAGTACTCGCCCATCGTGCAGCCGGAATATGCCGCGATGTACTGCATGGCGGCGGGCACGGAGGCGGAGGCGGCGACGACGATCGTGTGCGCCATCGCGCCGTGCTCTTCGAGCTTGCGCACGACGTTCGCGATGGTCGATTGCTTCTGGCCGATCGCGACGTAAACGCACTTAACGCCGGAAGCTTTCTGATTGATGATCGTGTCGATCGCGAGCGCGGTCTTGCCCGTCTGGCGATCGCCGATGATGAGCTCACGCTGCCCGCGGCCGATCGGCACCATCGAGTCGATCGCCTTGTAGCCGGTCTGCACGGGCTGGCTCACCGACTTCCTGTAGATGACGCCCGGCGCCACGCGCTCGATGGGGGCCGTCCGCGTGGACTTGAGCGGCCCCTTGCCGTCGATGGGAGCGCCGAGGGAGTCGACTACGCGCCCGAGCAGCTCCGGTCCCACTGGCGCTTCCAGAATGCGCCCCGTGGTCTTCACTTGCTGGCCTTCGCCGAGGTGCTTGTACTCGCCGAGCACCACCGCGCCCACCGAATCCTGCTCGAGGTTCAGGGCGAGGCCGAACGTGTTGCCCGGGAACTCGAGCATCTCGCCGTAGCGTGCATCGGCGAGACCGTGGATGCGCGTGATGCCGTCGGTGACCGACACGATGGTGCCGACGTTGCGGGCCTCGGTGACCGGCTGGAAGCTCTCGATCCGCTGCCGGATCAGATCCGAAATCTCGGTTGCCTTGATCGCCATGAGTTGGTCCTCGTCCTGATTCGTGGTCCGGGTCAGGCGGCGAGCGCATGCGCCATGCGATCGAGCCGCGCGCGCACGCACCCGTCGATTACCAGGTCGCCCGCGCGCACCACGGCTCCGCCGAGCAGTGAAGGGTCGAGCTCGGCGTGCAGCCGCACCTGGCGCTTCAGCTTGCGCGCCAGCGCGCCGCCGAGGGCCTTGCGCTGTTCCGCATCGAGCGGCGCGGCGGAGACGACCGTGACGTCCACCACCCCTTCGGCTGCGTCCTTCAGCTCTGCGAAGAGCCGCGCGATCTCGGGGAGGTATCCGAGACGGCGGTTTTCCGCGAGCGTGCAGACGAAGTTGCGGCCGCGTTCGTCCAGCCGCCGGCCTGCGATGTCCGTGACGAGCTTCGCGAGCTCGGCCGGCGTGATGTGCGGGCTGCCGAGCAGTTTCTCGACGCGCGGATCGGCGATGACCTGCGCGGCGAAGGCGAGCCCCTCGTTCCACTCGCGAAGGCGATTGACCTGCCGCGCTTCGGCAAATGCCGCGCGGGCATAGGGTCGGGCGATGGTCGTGCGGTCAGCCATGGCTGCGGTACGTCACATCTGGGCCGCGAGCTTCTCGATGAGCTCGGCGTGCTTGCGCGGATCGATCTCGCGCTCGATCAGCTTCGAAGCGGTGCTCACCGCGAGCTGCGCGACTTCGCGGCGCAGCGATTCGCGCGCGCGCGAGGTCTCGAGCGCGATCTGCTGCTGCGCGGCCGCCACGAGCCGGTCGCCCTCCGCGGACGCCGTGCTCTTCGCCTGCTCGACGACGTCGCTCGCGCGGTGCTGCGCCTGATCGATGATCTGGTGCGCACGGTCGCGGGCCTCGCGGATGATCGCGTCCGCCTTCTCGCGCGCCTGCGATAGCTCCTGCTGGCCCTTCTCCGCGGCGGCAAGCCCCTGCGCGATCCTGCGCGAGCGCGCCTCCATCGCGTTGAGGATGATGGGCCACACGAACCTCATCGTGAACCACACGAGCAGAGCAAACACGAGCATCTGCACGACGAGCGTGAGGTTGATATTCACCGCCAGCCTCTCCTGTCTCGGCCTGTAGCCTGTAGCCGCGGGGCGTCAGCCCGTCTGCAGTGCGCTGAGGAACGGATTCGCGAACGTGAAGAAGAGCGCAAATCCGATGCCGATCATCGTGACCGCATCCAGCAGGCCCGCGACGATGAACATCTTCACCTGCAGGGCAGGCGTGAGCTCGGGCTGCCGTGCGGCGCCTTCGAGGAACTTGCCGCCCAGGAGCCCGAAGCCGATCGCCGTGCCGAGCGCTCCGCCGCCGAAGATGATGCCCACTGCGAGCACCGTCATGGCCTGGATCTGTGCAATGTTTTCCATCTCTTCGAACCTCCGGGAAAGCAGCAGTATTCTTGTGAGAAAGCTAGTGGTGCTCGTGCGCCATCGACAGGTACACGATCGTCAGCATCATGAAAATGAAGGCTTGCAGCGTAATCACAAGGATGTGGAAGATCGCCCAGGCAAGGCCGAGCACGATCTGTCCGGTCACCGCAAGCAGGCCGCCGAAGGTGAGGAGTGCGCCAACGCCCGTACCCAGCGTGAGCAGGGCGAGCAGCAGGAAGATCATCTCCCCCGCGTAAAGATTGCCGAACAGACGCAGCGCGAGCGATACCGGCCGTGCGATCTGCTCGACGATGTTCAGCAGCAGGTTGAAGGGAATGGCGATCCAGTGGTTGAAGGGATGGAACAGCAATTCCTTTGCAAAGCCTCCAGCGCCCTTCATCTTCACGCTATAGAAGAGGATCAGCGCGAACACAGTCAGGGACAACCCGAACGTAATGTTGGGATCCGTGCTGGGCACGACTTTCAGGTAGTCGGCGATGCCGCTGCCGTGCGCGATGGCCGGCAGCAGATCCACGGGCACGAGATCCATGAAGTTGAAGAGAAACACCCAGACGAAAATCGTCAGGGCAAGCGGCGCGATCAGCCGGCTCGAGCCGTGGAAGGTGTCTTTCACCTGCGAGTCCACGAACTCGACCAGGATCTCGACGAAATTCTGGAACTTCGTCGGAACTCCGACCCCCTGGCGTTTAATGCCGCGGGCCGCCATGTAGAAAGAGCCGCCGAACAGGACGGCGAGCAGCACGGAAAAGAAGAGCGTATCCAGGTGCAGCGTCCAAAAGGACCCCTCGCCGACCTGCAGCTTGAGGTTCGTCAGGTGATGAACGATGTACTCGTTCGCGCTCGGCGCTTCGGACGCTGCGTGTTCGGAGGCCATTTACGTTGCGGCTCTTGGGTCTTCAGTCTTTCCGACCGGGCGGCGGGCGCCCGCCCAGCGGCGGCAGCGCGTTCGCGAGCGCGATCCAGTACACAAAAAAGGTCGCGACGTAAGCACCGAACAGTGCGGCAGGCGAGACCTTCATCGCCTTGAGCACTACCGCGAACAGCACGACCATCAGGCCGAGCTTGGCCGCTTCGCCGAGATAGAACGCGCGCACGATACGCTGCGGATCCGTTCCGGCGCTGCGCCCGAAGGCGAGCAGGGCCATCACGAGGCTCGCGAGCGTCCCGATGCCGCCTCCAAGCAGCGCCGACAGGGCCGCCTTCGAACCGGCGATCGCGAAGCTTGCGAGCGCGAAGATCAGCGTGACCACCGCCTGCCCCGCTACGACGCTGAAGGCCAGCCGTCGCGCGTTTGGCAGGTCGACCGCGACCACGTCTCTCCTCGAACCCGGTGCGCCCGGGACAATAAAAAAGCCACTCGAGGTGGCTTCGCTTTTACTAGCTCCGGCAACCACTTACGTGGTCCGGCACGCGAAGGCGCGGAATTATAGGGAGCCGACAGTCCACAGTCCACAGTCCACAGCCAGAATCAGGAGCGCCCGACCATGGACTCACTGGATGTGCGCGAGTATCCCGTCGAGCTCGTCGAGACTGTTGTAGCTCACGATGACTCTGCCCTTGCCGCTCGGGGCGTGCCGGATCGCGACCTTGGCGCCGAGCTTCTCCGCGAGCTCCTCTTGCAGGCGGCGGACGTTGGGATCGCGTGGGTCATCTGGCACCGATCCGTCGCGGCGCGATCTCGCCGGCTCGGACATGCGGCGCACGAGCGCTTCGGTCTCGCGCACCGAGATGCTCTTCTTCGCGACGAGCGCGCCGACCTCGACCTGCTGGCGGCGGTTAGACAGTCCGAGCAGCGCTCGAGCGTGCCCCATCTCGAGCTCGCGCTTCTCGACGAGCGAGCTCACCTCGGGGGCTAGCTCGAGCAGCCGCAACAGATTGCTGACTGCCGCGCGCGAGCGGCCGACCGCGTCAGCCACCTGCTGGTGCGTCATCTTGAACTCGCCGATCAGCCGATCGAAGGCCCGTGCCTCTTCCAGCGGATTCAGATCCTCGCGCTGAATGTTCTCGATGAGCGCGATGGCGATCGCGGCTTCATCCGGAATGCGCCGGATGAGCGCGGGGATTTCGGTGAGGCCCGCGAGCTGTGCCGCGCGCCAGCGTCGCTCGCCCGCGATGATCTCGTACCGCTGCGCGGCGCCCGGAGCCGGAGCGTCGAACGGGCGTACGACGATCGGCTGGACGACACCCTGCGATTTGATCGAATCGGCGAGCTCCTGAAGCGACTCCGGCCGCATGTCGATGCGCGGCTGGTAGCGGCTGCGCTGCAGCAGGTCGAGGGGCAGCTTCGCGAGCTCCTCGCCAGGCGGGGCTTGCGGGCTCGCGCTCGCGTCCTCGCGCGGTATAGACCGCGCGGAGACATGGCCGAGAAGGTCGGCCAGTCCGCGCCCGAGCGTCGGCTTCTTCTGCATCATGGAGCGATATTAGCCGGATTTCGGAGACGGCAAGGATGTAGCCGCCGGGCGACCGCGGCGGGTAAGCTCGCCACGATGAAACTGGGTCTGGCGCTCCTTGCTCTCACGGCACAACTGGCGCCTTGCGCCGCCCTCGCGGCCGAGCCCGCGTCGATTCATCCGGCGATCACCGGGGCGATCGAAAGCCCCGATCGGCCCGCGAAGGATCGCGAGCGCGACGAAGGCCGCAAGCCGGGGGTCGTGCTCGAGTTCTTCGGCGTGCGACCGGGCCAGACGCTGATCGAGTACTTCGGGGCGGGCGGCATCACCGCCGAGATCCTCTCGCGCGCGGTCGGACCGAAGGGCAAGGTGTACATGCAGAACCCCCCGTGGGTCTTCGAGCGCCCGAACATGGTGAAGGCGGTGGCCGATCGGCTCGCGAACGACCGCCTGCCGAACGTCGTGCGGCTCGACAAGTCGTTCAACGATCTCGGTCTTCGGCCCTCGTCCGTCGACGGCGCGGTGATGAACCTCGTGTTTCACGACATCTTCTGGCTGTCGGAGGACGTGCCGGACGTGCTGAAAGACCTGTACACGGCCCTGAGGCCGGGCGGCTTCGTCGGCGTGGTCGACCATGCGGCGCCCGAAGGCACCGGCGCGGAATTCGCGAAGGATCGCGACAACGGGCCCCACCGCATCGACGAGGACTTCGCGCGCCGCACGTTTCTCGACGCCGGCTTCGTGCTCGAAGCGGAAACCGACGTGCTGCGCAATCGCGAAGACGATCGGCAGAAGCCCTTCTTCGCGCCGGAGATGAAGGGCAAGACGACGGATCGGTTCGTGCTTCGGTTTCGGAAGCCGCGCTGACGGGCTCCGGCTACCGGCTTGCGCCTTCCGGTCAGAGGGGCACCGCCAGCGCCAGAGTCAGCGCTCCTCCCCTGGCCGGTAGTCGGAAGGCGGAAGGCGGGAGCCGTCCTCCTGCACCTCGGCAGGCGGCGACGACTCGGCCATGACGGGCTCGAGCGGAGGCACCGGCCCCTCTTCCCTCCGGATCATCTCCCCCGCGAGCGCGAGGTACGCGAGCGCGCCGCGGGACTCCTTGTCGTGGAGGAGCACCGGTTTGCCGAAGGACGGTGCTTCGGCGAGCCGCACGTTGCGCGGCACGATCGTGCGAAACACCTTGTCGTCGAAATGCGTGATGAGCTGCGAGCTCACCTCGTTCGCGAGGTTGTTCCGCGGATCGAACATCGTGCGCAGGATGCCCTCGATCTCGAGGTCCGGGTTCACCGCGACGCGGATCTGCTCGATCGTCGAGACGAGCGAGGACAGCCCCTCGAGCGCGTAGTACTCGCATTGCATCGGGATCAGGACGCTGTCGGCCGCGACGAGCGCGTTCACCGTGAGCATGTTCAGCGCCGGCGGACAGTCGATGAAGATGACGTCGTACGCGTCGCGCACCGCGCGCAGGGCATTGCGCAGACGGATCTCGCGCCCGGTGATCATCGTGAGCAGGCGCACTTCGGCGGCGGTGAGATCGGGACTCGCCGGCAGCAGCGAAAACCCGGCCGATTCGACCTGAACAACCGCGCTCGCGATCTCTGCTTCGCCCAGGAGCACTTCGCAGGTGCCGCGCTGCACCTGAGACTTGTCGATGCCGCAGCCCATCGTCGCGTTGCCCTGCGGATCGATGTCGATGAGCAGCACGCGCCGTTTCGTAGCCGCGAGCGAGGCTGCAAGATTCACCGCAGTGGTCGTCTTGCCGACGCCGCCCTTCTGATTGGCAATGGCGATGACGCGTTTCATGGCAACGAGCCTATGGCTCACAGCTTACAGCCTGCAGCCCGGACACCGTGCTCACGTCCGCGGGCGTCGCAGAACGACGACGGTGCGCGCCTGGCCCACACCCGGGACCGCGAGGCTGCGGGTCTCGACGATGCGCCAGCTCGGATCGATGGACTCGAGCTCTTCCGGCGAGGCCTTGCCCTTCATCGCAAGCACGCGAGTATCGGGACCGCAGAGGGCGGCGATCTTGTCGAGCAAATCCGGAAGCGGTGCAAACGCGCGGGCCACCACGGTGTCGAACGGCTGCACCGGCCGCAGCGACTCCGCCCGCGCATGGACCACCGTCACGTTGCCGAGACCGAGCACTCGTGCCGCGTGGGCGGCGAACCGTGTCTTCTTGCCGCCGGAGTCGACGAGCGTGAACGCGCACTGCGGAGTCACCACGCAGAGCGGCAGGCCGGGGAACCCGGCACCGGTGCCGACGTCGACCACCGTCGCGCCATGCAGATCCGCGTGCACGGACAGGCTGTCGAGCAGATGGTGGGTCAGCATGCGGCCGCGATCGGTGATCGCGGTAAGGTTGTAGGCGCGATTCCAGCGCGCGAGCTCATCGATCAGCCGCAGCAGCCGGGCCGTCTGCTCTTCGGTGAGTGTCAGCCCGAGCGCGCGAGCGCCCGCGATGAGCTGATCGCGCTCATTCATTCGTGACGAACGCGGCGACGAACTCGGTGACGGGCATGGGATCGAGCTTTGCGCGGTCGGCGAACAAGGCCTTGATGCGGTCGGCCTGTTTCGCCGAGAAGTGCGCGGCGACCGACGTCTCGAACTTCTTCACGAGCACGGGCATGCCTTCGGCGCGCCGCTTGCGATGCCCGATCGGGAAATCGACCTGGACGCGCCGGCTCGATGAGCCGTCTCGGAAAAACACCTGCACCGCATTGCCGATGTAGCGCTTGTCGGCCGCGTAGTACTCCCGGGTGAACGTTTCGTTCTCGCGCACCTGCATCTTCGCGCGAAGCGTATCGACGCGCGGGTCCGCCGCGATCGCATCGTCGTAGTCCTCGGCCGTCAACCGTCCGAAGATGAGCGGGATCGCCACCATGTACCGGATGCAGTGATCGCGGTCCGCCGGGTTCGCGAGCGGCCCCGTCTTGTCGATGATGCGTACGCCGGGCTCCTGCGTCTCGATCAGGACCCGCTCGATCTCATCGAGGCGCTTCGCGACTTCCGAGTGCAGCGCCATGGCCGCTTCCACCGCCGTTTGAGCATGGAACTCGGCCGGAAACGAGATCTTGAAGAGAACGTTTTCCATCACGTAGCTGCCGAAGGCCTGCGGCAGAGAGAAGCTCTTGCCCTTGAAGAGCACGTCGTAGAAGCCCCAGGTTTTCGCCGAAAGGGCGGATGGGTACCCCATCTCGTCCTTCAGCGCGATGAGCGCGTGCCTCACGGCGCGTGAGGTTGCATCTCCGGCGGCCCAGCTCTTCCTCGAGCCCGTGTTCGGCGCATGGCGGTACGTGCGCAGCGCACCGCCGTCGATCCACGCGTTCGACACCGCGTTCACGATCTGCTCGCGCGAGCCGCCGAGCATCGCGGTGCAGACCGCGGTCGATGCGACGCGCACCAGCAGCACGTGATCGAGCCCGACGCGGTTGAAGCTGTTCTCGAGCGCGAGCACACCCTGGATCTCGTGCGCCTTGACCATCGCCGTGAGGACGTCGCGCACCGTGAGCGGCTTCGCGCCTTCCATCTTCGCCCGGCGCGACAGATAGTCCGCGACCGCGAGAATGCCGCCCAGATTGTCCGACGGATGACCCCATTCCGCCGCGAGCCACGTGTCGTTGAAGTCGAGCCAGCGGATCATCACGCCGATGTTGAACGCGGCCTGCACCGGGTCGAGCTCGTAGGAGGTGCCCGGCACGCGCGCGCCGCCCGGCATCGTTGCGCCCGGCACGACCGGACCGAGCAGCTTCGTGCACGCCGGATACTTCAGCGCCTGAAAGCCGCACGCGAGCGTGTCCATCAGGCAATAGCGCGCCGTCTCGTAAGCCTGGCTGCTCTCGACCTTGTAGTTCTTCGCGTAATCCGCGATCGCGACGAGAACGCCATCCGGCTCCGGTCGCTTTGCCGACTTGGTGTAATCGTGCGACGCCATCTCTACCCGCGTTTTTCCAGCGGCACGAATTTGCGCGGCTCGGGGCCGGTGTAATTGGCGCTCGGCCGGATGATCTTGCCGTCGATCCGCTGCTCGATGGCGTGCGCAGCCCATCCCGCGGTCCGCGACATCACGAACAGCGGTGTGAACATCGGGGTCGGCACGTCCATCATGTGGTACGAGACGGCCGAGAACCAGTCGAGGTTCGGGAACATGTTCTTGAGGTCGCGCATCACTTTCTCGAGCCGCGCGGCGATCTCGAACAGCTTCACGTCGCCGGCCTCCTTCGACAGCCGCTGCGCGACGCCTCTGATCACCTGATTGCGCGGGTCGGCGATGGTGTACACCGGATGTCCGAAGCCGATGATCACTTCCTTGTTGGCCACGCGCGCGCGGATGTCGGCCTCCGCCGCACCGGGATCGTCGTAGCGCTGCTGAATCGCGAGAGCCACCTCGTTCGCTCCGCCGTGCTTGGGGCCGCGAAGCGCGCCGATCGCCCCCACGATGCTTGAGTACATGTCCGCACCGGTACCCGCGATCACGCGCGCGGCGAAGGTACTCGCATTGAACTCGTGCTCCGCGTACAGATTGAGAGAGGTGTGCATCGCGCGCACCCACGATGCTGACGGCGGCCGGCGATGCAGCAGATGGAGAAAGTGTCCGCCCACCGAGTCGTCGTCTGTTTCGACGTGCGTGCGATGTCCCGAATGGCTGTAGTGATACCAGTAACACAGCATCGGGCCCACGGAGGCGATCAGCCGGTCCCCGATGTCGCGCGCACCCGCGACATTGTGATCGTCCTTCTCCGGCAGCGCGCAGCCAAGCGCCGAAACGCCGGTTCGAAGGACGTCCATCGGGTGCGCCGCAGCGGGCAGCTGCTCGAGCACTGCGCGCACGCTCGCCGGAAGGCCGCGCAACGCCTTCAGCTTCGCCTTGTAGCCGGCGAGCTCGGCCTTGTTCGGCAGCTTGCCGTGAATCAGGAGGTATGCGATCTCCTCGAACTCGGCCGCCTCCGCGATCTCGAGAATGTCGTAGCCGCGGTAGTGCAGGTCGTTGCCGGTCCGCCCGACCGTGCACAGCGCGGTATTCCCCGCGGCCACCCCCGACAACGCGACGGACTTCTTGGGCTTTGAGGTCACTGCTTCGTTCATCGCTCCGCTCCGCTCCGCGGGCTACAGGCTAGAGGCTACAGGCTACAGGGAAGAGTCAAGAATGAAGAGGCAGGAGCGCGGCGCTCTTCCTGTAGCCTGTAGCCTGTCGCCTGTAGCCTCTAGCCTTTCCCGAACAGCTCATCGAGCTTCCTCTCGTACTCGTGATATCCGAGCACGTCGTAGAGCTCATCCCGCGTCTGCATCCTGTCTATCACGGCCTTCTGCGTGCCGTCACGACGGATTGCGCCATACACCGCAAGTGCCGCGTTGCTCATCGCGCGGAACGCGGAGAGCGGATACAGCGCGAGGCGCACGCCTGCGGCGCCGAGCTCTGAAGTCGTGAACAGCGGCGTCTTGCCGAACTCGGTGATGTTCGCGAGCACCGGCACGTTCACGGCGCGCGTGAATTGTCGAAACTCATCGAGCGTCGTCAGGGCTTCAGTGAAGATCATGTCGGCGCCCGCCTCGACATAGGCGAGCGCGCGCTCCACGGCCGCCTGCTGGCCCTCGACCGCGTGCGCGTCCGTGCGCGCCATCAGAACGAACTGGCGATCGGGGCGCGCGTCGACCGCGGCCTTCAGGCGATCGACCATCTCCGCGCCCGACACGAGCGCCTTGCCCGGCCGGTGCCCGCACCGCTTCGCCTGCACCTGGTCCTCGATATGCATGCCCGCGGCGCCGGATTTCAAGAGATCCGCGCACGTGCGCGCGATGTTGAACGCCGAGCCCCATCCGGTGTCGGCATCGACGAGGAGCGGCAGCTCCGTGGCCGAGGTGATCCGACGCACGTCCTCGCAGACGTCGTTGAGTGAAGTGATGCCGAGGTCTGGCAGCCCGAACGATGCGTTCGCGACGCCCGCGCCGGAGAGGTAGATCGCGCGAAAGCCGCACCTTTCGGCGAGCAGCGCGGAATAGGCGTTCACGGCGCCCACGACCTGCAGCGGGCGTTCGGCCTCGACGGCAGCGCGCAGGCGGGCGCCGGCGCTCGGAGAATTCATCGAGGTCTCCGCGCGGAAACCTCCCCGGTCAGGGGGCACAGGAAGCGCGCTGCGCGTGCACGGGCTGTTTGACCTTCACCAACGTTGCGCTGCCCGTGCTGGCACCGAGGTAGGACGGCGACCACAGAACACCTTTTCAGTACCCGAGCGGCAATAATGGATGTGGTCCGCTTCGCGCAGACCCAAGTAC
>JBQTHP010000021.1:0-9658 GCA_052389755.1 Gammaproteobacteria bacterium | reverse complement strand
AGAGCGCCTTGAAGCTGCCGAGGTAGCCGATGGGCGCGTCGAACCAGACGTAGAAGTACTTCCCGGGCGCATCCGGCACTTCGAAGCCGAAGTAGGGCGCATCGCGCGAGATGTCCCAGTCCTGCAGCCCCGCTGCGAACCACTCGGCAAGCTTGGCGCGCACCTGCGGATGCAGGCTGCCGCTCGCCACCCATTCGCGCAGCATCGGCTCGAACTTGCTCAAGCTGAAGAAGAGGTGATCCGACTCGCGCCACACCGGGCGCGTCCCGGTCACCGTGGAGACGGCATCCTTCAGGTCCGACGGTGTATACGTTGCGCCGCAGACCTCGCAGCTGTCGCCGTACTGGTCCGGCGTGCCGCACCGCGGGCACGTGCCCCGCACGTATCGGTCCGGCAGAAACATCTTCGCCTGCTCGTCGTACGCCTGGCGCACCGCCCGGCGCGCGATGTAGCCGGCATCGCGCAGCCGTTCATACATCGCGATCGTGATTTCCTGATTCTCCCTGGAGTGCGTCGAGTGAAACTGGTCGTGGCTGATGAGAAAGCCTTCGTAGTCGCGCCGATGCTCCTCGGACACCCGCGTGATCAGTTCCTCGGGCGTCACGCCATCCGCCTGTGCGCGGATCATAACCGGCGAGCCGTGCGCATCCTCGGCGCACACGTAGATGCAAGCGTGGCCGCGCAACTTCTGGAAGCGCACCCAGATGTCCGTCTGCACCGCCTCGATGATGTGGCCGAAGTGCAGCGGACCGTTCGCGTAGGGAAGGGCGCTGGTGACGAGGATGCGTCGCATCCTCGGAAGCTTACAGCCTACAGCTTACAGCTCACAGCCAAGACGGCTGCGGCGTACTGCGCTGGCGTTCTTCTCCGGGCTGTAAGCTGTGAGCTGTAGGCTGTCGGCTCGCGCGGGCGCAGCCGCCCGCGCGGTCAGCCCGCGTCCTTCACCGGCTCGAACTTCGCCTTGTTGATGGCTTTCTTGTAAGCCTCTTTGCCGGTGATCAAGCGCTGGTCGTAGAGCTGCTGGATCGCGCTGTCCATCGTGCGCATGCCCTGCTGCGCGCCGGACTGCATCACGTTCTCGAGCTGATCGAGCTTGCCCTGGCGGATGAGATTGGCGGATGCCGCCGTGTTCACGAGGATCTCGAGCGCTGCCACCCGGCCCTGCTTGTCCGCGCGCTGGAGCAGCTGCTGCGAGACGACGCCTCGCAGGCTGGTCGAAAGCATCGTGCGTACGTGGGCCTGCTTGTCCGCAGGGAACACGTTGACCATACGGTCCACCGTCTGCGCAGCGCCGTTCGTGTGCAGCGTGCCCATGACGAGAATGCCCATCTCGGCGGCGGTCACGGCGATGCTCATCGTCTCGTAGTCGCGCAACTCGCCGACCAGGATCACGTCGGGATCCTCGCGGAGGGCCGAGTGCAGCGCGGCCGCAAAGCTCGGACTGTGGACGCCGATCTCGCGCTGGCTCACGAGGCAGTTCTTGCGCTCGTGCACGAACTCGATCGGGTCCTCGATGGTGAGGATGTGGCCTTTGTCGCGCTTGTTGATGTCGTCGATCATCGCGGCGAGCGTCGTGGACTTGCCGGAGCCCGTCTTGCCCGTGACGAGAATGAGGCCGTAGTTCGCGCGGCACATCGAGCGAACGGCCTCGGGCATCTTGAGCTCATCGAGCGTCATCGCCTTCGAGGGAATGGCGCGGAACACCGCGCCCATGCCGCTCAGCTGGCGCATGACATTCACGCGAAAACGGCCGCGCTGCGGCAGCGTGTAAGCGAAGTCCGCGCCGTCCTTCGACTCGAAACGCTCGAGCGCGGGCTTCGGCATGATCTCGTAGAGCGCCTCCTGCACGAACTTCGCGTCGAGCTTGTCGCCCCGCAACTGCGTGAGATCGCCGTACAGGCGGATGCGCGGCGGATCACCCGCGATGAAGTGCAGGTCCGAGCCGCGCTTCTCCACGATCTCGATCAGCAACTCGTCGATGGCGGCCATCGGCGGGTCAACCCGAAGCGGCCGCGGAGCCCGTGGAGGGGCCGGGGCCGGCCGGGGCGAAATCCACTTTCGGCAGCACGCTCGTGTCCGTCACGTGCTTCTGGAAGAGCTTCTTCTCGTTCGCAAAGACGTACGCATCATCCGGATCGATCTCCTTCGCGGCAATGGCGTGCAGCAGCGCCTGATCGAGAAGCTGCATGCCGAGATCGCGTCCCGTCTGCAACTGGTTCGGAATCTGGTGCGTCTGATCGGTCTGGATCAGCTTCGCGATCGCGCGTGTCATCACCATCACTTCGCATATCGCGCGGCGGCCGCGCGCGTCCGTGGTCTTGACGAGCACCTGGGTGATCACCGCGAGCAGACTCTGCGCGAGGAAGCTCTTGGTCTGCTCGCGCTCCTCGATCGGCAGCGCATCGATGATGCGGTCGATCGTCTTGACGGCGCCGGTAGTGTGCAGCGTGCCGAGCACGAGGTGGCCGGTCTCGGCGGCCGTCATCGCCATCGAGATCGTCTCCGCGTCTCGCAGCTCGCCGACGAGGATCACATCCGGATCTTCGCGCATCGCCGCGCGTACGCCTTCGGCGAAGCTCGGGATGTGCGTGTGCAGCTCGCGCTGAATGACCTGACAGTTCTTGCTGCGATGAACGAACTCGATCGGGTCCTCGAGACTCACGACGTTGAGTCTTCGAGTTTCGTTCAGGTAATCGATCATCGCCGCGAGCGTGGTCGACTTGCCGGTGCCGGTCGAACCGGTGACGAGGATCATGCCCTGGTGGAAATCACAGAGCCTGGTGACGATCGGCGGCAACGCGAGCTTGTCGAGCTTCGGTACGTCCGACGGGATCGCGCGGAAGGTCGCACCGACGCCGGTGTCCTTGCGGTACACGTTCACGCGGAACCGCCCGCCCTCCGAGGAGACGTACGAGAAGTCGAGATCGTTGCCGCTGCCGAAGTGGTCCGCCTGCGACTTGGTGAGGATCTCGGTGATGTAGCCCTCGAGCTCCGCGGCCCGAAGGTCGCGGAACTTGATCGGCATCAGATCGCCGTTCATGCGCAGCATCGGGGGCACGCCAACGGCGAGATGCACGTCCGAGCATCCCTGCTGGCTGCCGAGCTTCAGAAACGCATCGATGCGCGCCAATGCCGCCCCCGACTAATCAAAGACTTGAGCCGGTTTAACCGGGTTTGGATGGGAAAACAATGACTTGTGGCCCGAAATTTGACGTAACGCACGAAGTTTAGCAACCGCCCTTCGATCCCACGTCAAGTCGGGACGCGCCCCTGGCGGGACGCTCGCACGTCGAGCACCCAGTTGTAGACCGCAACGCTCATGGGGAAGAGATTCGAAAGCACGCCGACGGAGTCGTTCTTGCCGAACGTGAAGTACGCCAGGAGCAGGGCGCTGCCCGCGATGCTCATCGTCCAGAAGAAACGCGGGATCACGGGCCGGCCCTGCGCACGCGTGGCGAGTACCTGCACGACCCATCGGCCCGCGAACAACAGCACGCCGAGATAGCCGACGAGTTTCCAGGGAGTGATGACGACGCCGAAGGTCGTGCCGATTATTTCGTTCATGGTGCAGCTGCCGGAAGGCTTGGGGCTACAGGCTACAGGGAAGAAGGAAGAGGAAGTCGCAGAAGCCCGGCGCTCTTCCCTGTAGCCTGCAGCCTCAAGGCTGTAGCCTCAGATGAAGCGTTCCAGCGCGCCGCGCATCTCTTCCATGGTCTGGAACCGCTTGCCCTTGTCGACGGCCATGGCCTTCAAGACCATGTCGGACACTCCTGGTGGGAGAGCGGGGTTGACCTCCTGCGGTGCCCGCGCCTTGCCCTGCACGTGCTGGTACATGACCGACATGTGGTCCCCGCGGGAGTAGGGCGGTATGCCCGTCACCATCTCGTAGAGAATCACCCCGACCGCGTAGATGTCGGCGCGTTCGTCCACCTTCTTGCCCAGAATCTGCTCGGGCGCCATGTACTTCGGGGAGCCGATCACGTAGCCCGTCTTCGTGAGCTGCGTGTCGCCTTCGCGCTGCGCGGCCGCGACGCCAAAGTCCACGACCTTCAGGAGCCCTTCCTGGTTGATGAGCACGTTCGCCGGCTTCAGATCGCGATGCACGATGCCGATCTGGTGCGCGACGGTCATGCCGTTGGCGATGTCGCAACCGAAGCGCATCGCGCGTTTCAGCTCCATCGGCTTTTCGTTCACGATCTCCGCCCCGAGCGTGTGGGACGGGAAGTACTCCATCGAGATCGCGTAGTTGCCCTGGATGTAGAGGAAGTCGTAGATACGGATCACGTTCTTGTGCGTGATCTTGCGGGAGTAGCGCAACTCGTGGACGAAGCGCTTCATGACCTCTTCGTCCTGCGACACGTTCGGGTTCAGGAACTTGAGGATCAGGCGCTCATCGACGACCGTGTCCTCCATCAGGAGCACGGTGCCGAATGCGCCGCGGCCGATCCGATCGATGTACTTGTAGCGTCCCTCGATGATGTCGCCCGGCTTCAGCACCTGGATATCGAGCCGCGCCGCCGCCTCGGCCTGCTTCTGGGCCGCGGCGAGATCCGCTTCGGAGATGATCATCGTGCTGCGCGTCGGCTCCGGCGCGCGATGAGCCGTAGCGGGGCGCTGGCCTGCAACGGGAGGCATCTCTGTCGGCGGCGGCGTGGCGGTAGCCGTCGGGCTCGGACCGCCGTGCATGCGATGATCGAGCTCCGCAATCGCAGCCGTGGCGATCCGCGAGAGTGTCTGGTCGTTCGATGCCGCATGATTCTGCAGCTCCACGCGGATCCGCTCCGCGTGGCGCTCGTCGCCGATCTTGCCGAGCGCCTGGATCG
Source organism: Gammaproteobacteria bacterium (assembly GCA_052389755.1). Lineage (GTDB taxonomy): Bacteria > Pseudomonadota > Gammaproteobacteria > Steroidobacterales > Steroidobacteraceae > JBQTHP01. Next base: position 4,835 of record JBQTHP010000021.1, on the reverse strand, counting down.
CCTCCACGCGGATCTCGCGCTCCGGTCGTGCCAACAGGGGCAGCAGCCGGTCCACGAGCTTCTCATCCCCGAGTTTGCCGAGCGCCCGCACGACGATCGGCAGCGATTTCGCATTCGGGGTCTGCAGCATCTCGAGAAGGCGCGGCATTGCCCGCTTGGTGCCGATCTCCGCGAGCGTGTCGACCGCCCGTTCGCTGACCCACCAGTCCGGATCGCGCGTCGCGGCGATCAGGTGATCGACGGCGCGCTCGTCCTTCGTCTGGTTCAGGATCTCTATGGCCGCACGCCGGATGTCCTCGTCCTTGTCCCTGACGAGGTGCAGGACGGCGTCGATGACCTTCGGTCCGCCGATCTTGCCGAGCGCGTCGGCCGCGCGGCTGCGCACCCACCAGTCGCTGTCCTTCAGCGCCTCGAGCAGGTGTTTCACGGACTTCGCGTCGCCGACGTCGTTCAGCACCTCGACGGCCGCGCGGCGCGCGTACTCGTTCTCGTCCTTCAGCACCTCGATGAGATACTTGATCGTGTCGGGGTGATTCGCCTTGATCACGACGTCGATGGCCTTGTTCTGCACGTCGAGCTCGGGATCGCGCAGCAGCGCGCACACGCGTTCGACGTCGATGGGCCCGTCCATGCGCTGAAGGGCCGACAGCGTCGCGCCGCGGATCAGCTTGCTCGGATCGCGCAGCTGCGCCTGCAGCGCCGTCTTCACTTCCGGGGTATTGAAACGCCCGAGGATGTTGATGAGGTGCACGCGGGCAATGGTGTCGCGCCCCTGGAGCCGGCCGAGCAGCTCGGGCACGGACGACTGGTCGGAGATCTCCCCGATGAGGCGAAAGAGCGCCGCCTTCTCGTTGCCTTCCTGGTTGTAGGCAGCGTTGATCAGCTCACGCAGGGTGAAGCGGGCCTTGTGGGCCGCGATCACCTCGAGCAGGGTCGGCTTCGATATGCCGGGCATCGAGAGCGCGTCGATAAGCAGACCCGGCGGATAGTTGCGGCTGCTGGTGAGCGCCCAGGAGATGCCTGCGATGACGCGAGGGCTGCCTTCGATGAGGCCTCGCGTGAACTGGGGAAAGGTTTTCTGGCTGACGAGCGACGTCAGCACGTCCACGAATGCGACGGTCGAGTTCTTGTCGGCATCCGGAAGTGCGGCAAAGATCGCCTCGATCGCTCCCGGACCGACATCCTTGAGCTTGGCGATGGCCTTTTGCGTGCCGGGGTCGTTCGCATTGGTCGAGGAGCGGATCTCCGTGACCAGCTTGTCAGCCCGCAGGTTCGTGAAGAAACTCATTCCTTCTTTCCGTCAGGAGCGAACGGCCCGCGCTGCAGGCTCGTGCGCCGCCGGCCTTGACGATCGAGGTGCGACTGCCAGCTTCATCCGATTATGCCATAGGGTCTCTGGAGGTCATGCGCGCAGGCCGATCAGGCTCTACAATGCCGCCCCTTTTTCCGGACCGATGTGATCCATGTCGTCCGCCGTTGCGCCGGGGCTGCGAGCAGCCATTGAAAGCTACGTCGATCCTCATCTGCAGGAGTCGCTGGGCGCCGCTCGCGCTGTCGAAAGCGTGACGCCGTCCGCAGACGGCTACCGAGTGCGGCTTCGGTTCGGCTTTCCGACGGGCGGCTATGAGCGGCCGCTGGCGGATGCTTTGAACGCCCATCTCGAGGCTGCAGGGTTTCGCGATCGTGTGACGGTGGAGCTCGAGGCGGAGATTCTTGCCCATACCGTTCAGCGCCAGCTGCAGCCGCTCGCCGGCATCAAGAACATCGTCGCGGTGGCCTCGGGGAAGGGCGGGGTCGGGAAGTCGACGGTTGCCGTAAACCTCGCCCTCGCATGGGCGGCACAAGGTGCGCGCGTGGGGCTGCTCGATGCGGATATCTACGGTCCGAGCCAGCCGATCATGCTAGGGCTCGTGGGCCAGAGGCCGCGCGCGATCGAGAACAAGCGCATCCTGCCGCTCGAGAACTACGGCGTGCGCGCGATGTCGGTCGGATTTCTCATCGATCCCGAGCAACCGATGGTGTGGCGCGGCCCGATGGTTACGCAGGCGCTCACCCAGCTCCTGAGCGACACAGAGTGGGGCGCTCTCGATTATCTCGTCGTCGACATGCCGCCCGGGACCGGCGACATCCAGCTCACCCTCGCGCAGCGCGTGCCGGTCGCCGGCGCGGTCATCGTGACCACGCCGCAGGACATCGCACTCGCCGACGCCCGCAAGGGCCTCAAGATGTTCGAGAAGGTGTCGGTGCCGGTGCTCGGCATCGTCGAGAACATGAGCCTGCATACCTGCTCGAACTGCGGCCACACCGAAGCGATCTTCGGGGCGGGCGGCGGCGCGCGCATGGCCGGCGAATACGGCGTGCAGCTTCTCGGAGAGCTGCCGCTCGATGCGCGCATCCGCGAGGAAGCCGACGGCGGACGGCCGACCGTCGTCGCAGCGCCCGATTCGCCTCGCGCGCAGGCATATTTCGAGATGGCGCGGCGCACGGCCGCGCAGCTCGCACGGCGTGCGAAGGATCGCAGCGCTGTTTTCCCGAAAATCGTGGTCGAAGAATCCTGACACGGCCGGTAAAATTCGACCGTGCTCGTGCTGGCGAGCGCTTCCGCTGACAGGCTGATCCCGCATGAGCATCAAATCCGATAACTGGATCCGTCGCATGGCGCGCGAGCACGCCATGATCGAGCCGTTCGCGCCGGAGCAGGTCCGCACCGCCGACGGCCACCGCATCGTGTCGTACGGCACGTCGAGCTACGGATACGACGTGCGGTGCGCGAACGAATTCAAGTTCTTCACCCGCATCATCTCCACGATCGTGGACCCGAAGCTTTTCGACGAGAAGAGCTTCGTCGACTTCTCCGGCAACGTTTGCATCATCCCCCCGAATTCCTTCGCACTCGCGCGGACAGTCGAGTACTTCCGCATTCCGCGCAACGTCCTCACGGTGTGTTTGGGCAAGTGCGTCACCGGCGACACGCGAGTGGTCGACGCAGACACTGGCGCTTACATACCGATCCGAGAGATGCGATTCGCGAAGAGAACACTGGGTCTCGATGGTTGGCAGCTTGCACCGGGAAAGGTCTCCGCCTTCGTTCCGCAGGGTGTGAAACCGGTCTTCGAGCTACGAACACGCACCGGGCTGCGCATTCGCACGACCGCCAACCACCGCTTCAGAATGCTTCACGGTTGGACCATGCTCGCAGATCTTCAACGCGGTGACAGGATCGCGATCGCGCGTGAGGTCCCGGTCTTTGGTCAGACGCCGTTACCCGACTGGGAAGCGAGCCTGCTCGGACTGATGATTGCGGAGGGGCAGTGTGACACGCCAGGGCACAGCCCGACCTTCACGAGTTCCGACCCGGCACTCGTGGGGCTGCTTGACTCCGCGGTGCGCGAAAGCGGGCTGGGAACGGTTACTCTTAACGGCCGCTACGGCTATCGGCTGGTGAATCACCGAGGACGGAGCGGAATTCCTGCGACCAATCGGGCGCATTTGTGGCTTCAGAAGTACGGGTTAAACGTTGGAGCGGGAGACAAGTTCATTCCGCAGGCAGTGTTCACCGCTCCCAGAGAGTCCGTCCGACGTTTTCTTCAGGCGCTCTTCAGCGGAGACGGAGGACTGTATCGTTCGGACGCGTGTATGTATCTCGAGTATTACTCGAAATCCCGTCGCCTCATCGAAGACGTCCACCATCTGCTCTTGAGGTTTGGAGTCTTCTCACTGATTCGCGAAAAGATTACCGCAATCGGAACTCGCGCGTGTTCGATCCAAATAACCGATCGCGATCAGATTGCGAAATTTGCAGAATCGATCGGGTTCGTCGCGGACTCCATGAAACAGCAGCGGCTCGAAACCGAGTTCAAGCCTCAAATCGCGCAACGCGGTCGATTGAGAAGCAATTTCGATACGTTGCCGAACGAAGCATGGCCGATGCTTCGTATAGCTGCGCGTTTGGGCGGCGTCACCTTGAACTCTGTCGGCGTACACGTTCAGCCGACACAGTCGCTGCCGTACGCATTCGCTCGGCGCGTCGTGACGGCGACCGAGGATTGGTACTTCAAGCCACTCGTCGAAGGGCCCGTGTGGGATTGCGTTGACGAAATCATCCCGGTTGGCGAAGAGGAAGTGTTCGATATCTCGGTAGTCAAGCTTCGCAACTTCGTTGCGAATGATCTGATCGTTCACAATTCGACTTATGCAAGGTGCGGCATAATTTGCAACGTAACGCCCTTGGAACCCGAGTGGGAAGGACACGTGACGCTCGAGTTCTCGAACACGACGCCGCTTCCCGCGAAGATCTACGCGAACGAAGGCGTCGCGCAGATGATCTTTTTCGAATCCGACGAGGTGTGCTCGACGTCGTACAAGGATCGCGGCGGCAAGTATCAGGGCCAGCGCGGAGTGACGTTGCCGAAGACGTAGGGCTGAGACGACTAAGACGACTAAGACGTCCTAGACGGCGAGACTGGAACGCTTCACGTTCGCGGGGACCCTCTAGCCGTCTCAGCCGTCTCAGCCGTCTCAGCCGTCTCAGCCGTCTCAGCCGTCTGAGACGTCTTAGTCGTCTGAGCCTTTCCTCTCCAGCTTCCTCAACGTCATCGTGAACTCCACCCGATCGCCGCGCACCTGCCGCGCGCGCACGGGCACATAGCCGAGGCTCGGCGCGAGCCACAGACGGGTTACGCGCTTGGATCCGTTGCGCTGGCTGCGGTACACGACGGTATCGAATTCTCCGAGGCCCGTGGAGACGCGCTCCGTGCCTTCGCTCGTATAGAGGTATTCCTTCAACTCATCCTTGTCGATGAGCACGAACCGCTCCGGGGAGCGCCCGGCTTCGA
>JBQTHP010000020.1:0-65377 GCA_052389755.1 Gammaproteobacteria bacterium | reverse complement strand
CCATGCGCAAGCGCATCGCGCAGCACATGGTCGAGAGCCTGATGCATACCGCCCCGCACGTCACCACGGTGTTCGAGGCGGACATGAGTGCCGTGCTCGCGCATCGCGCCCGGCATCGCGCGGAGTTCGAGAGCCGCGGCGCGACGCTCACGTTGACGGCCTATTTCGTGGCGGCGTGCGTCGAGGCGATCCGCGCCGTGCCGGAGGCGAACAGCCGCTGGCGCGACGATGCGCTCGAGGTGTTCGATACGATCGACATCGGGGTGGGCACGGCCCTCGAAGGCGGCGGCCTCCTCGTGCCGGTCGTCCGCAACGTGCAGGCACTCGATCTGTTCGGCATCGCCCGTGAGCTCGGCGAGCTCGTGAGGCGCGCGCGCGAGGACAAGCTGACTCCCGCCGACGTGCGCGGCGGCACGTTCACCATTTCCAATCACGGCGTGAGCGGCAGCCTCGTCGCGGCGCCGATCGTGATCAACCAGCCGCAGTCGGCCATCCTCGGCGTCGGCCGGCTCGAGAAACGCGCCGTCGTCATCGAAGAGAGCGGTACGGATCGCGTCGTCGCGCGACCGCGCTGCTACGTGTCCCTCACGATCGACCATCGCGTGATGGACGGCTACCACGCAAACCGGTTTCTCGAAGTCCTGGTGAAGCGGCTCGAGAGCTGGACGCCCTGAGCCCGCCGAACCGGCGCAACGTCGAAGCTTCCGGCGGCGGGATCGGCCCACCGAGCCGCGCGCCGACCTTCGACAGGTGCACCTCTGCCGCTGCGAACGTCCGGCCGTAGAGCGCGCGGGCGAGCTCGTACGCGCGCGCGCCGATCCAGTCCTGCGGCAGAAGACTCTCAGGCAGCAGGGGGTCGCGCAGATGAATCCTGCGGTATTCGTGCACGAGCAGCGTGCGCACGATGAACGCTATTTCAGGAGCGGGCCCGGCACTGTGCTCGAGCGCGTCGTGGACGGGCTCGAAGCTTCGCACGAGGCGCCGGTAGCCCGCGGCGAGCTCCCCAAGATCCCAGCCCGCCTTCGCGAGCTGGCGGTCAGCGGCGGAGTCACCGTTGCGCGCCTCGAGCACGAGCGCGCTCGCGCCACCGTTCAGACGCGCGAGCTGCTCGCGCGCGTCGGCCGCGCTGCGCGTCGGATGCGCGAATACCCCTGCGCTCGGCTGACCGAAACCGAGCCATGCGAGCTCATCGCGCACGGCCGGCGCGGCGGCCGGCAGCAGCACGAGCGTCCAGGCGCCGCCCCATGCCTTCGGAATCTCCGCGTAGATCCGGCGCGTCGCGTCCGCGAATCGCCGGCGCCCGGCTGCGGAAAGCCGGTATTCGCTGAGGCGTCCGTCGCGCCGGGCGACGAGCCAGTCCTCGTTTGCGAGCCGCGCTACGGTCGTGCGCACCAGGCGTTCCGTGAGCCCGAACGGGCGTGCGAGCCTGATCAGGCTGCCGAGGGTGACGGCCCCGCCGCGCGGGGCGATCGCATCGCCGAAGATCGTGATGATGAGCGATCCGCCGCGCAGCGGCCGCTGCCGGCGGAAGCGGGCGACGAGCCTGCGGATGGCGGGGTCTGGACGGTCGCGCATGGATCAGGGAATTGTGACACAGAAAACTTTGCCTGAGTTAAATCTATGTGTCACATTACGGACCCCACGGGCGCGACCGCGAGGCGCAAGCCATGTACACGCAGGGACTCGACCAGCTCGGCAAGGAGCATCTGCACACCGCTGCGGCGGATACCGCGGCGCTCGAAGCCCGATTCCAGGGCAAGGTCGACGGGGACGACAAGATCGAGCCCAAGGACTGGATGCCGGAGCCCTACCGCCAGACGCTGATCCGGCAGATCTCCCAGCACGCCCATTCGGAGATCGTCGGCATGCTTCCGGAGGGCAACTGGATCACGCGCGCCCCCACGCTGCTGCGCAAGACGATCCTCATTGCGAAGGTGCAGGACGAGGCAGGCCACGGCGCGTATCTCTACAGCGCGACCGAGACGCTCGGCATCTCGCGCGACGAGCTCATCGAGCAGCTGCTCGCGGGCACGGCCAAGTATTCGAGCATCTTCAACTACCCGACGCCCACCTGGGCCGACGTCGGCGCCATCGGCTGGCTCGTGGACGGCGCCGCGATCATGAACCAGATCCCGATCTGCCGCTGTTCCTACGGTCCGTATGCGCGCGCGATGGTGCGCATCTGTCGCGAGGAAAGTTTTCACCAGCGCCAGGGCTTCGAGATCATGCTGCGCCTCGCGCGCGGGACACCCGGGCAGAAACAGATGGCGCAGGGCGCGCTGAACCGCTGGTGGTGGCCTTCGCTCATGATGTTTGGCCCGCCGGATGCCGATTCGAAGCACACCGCGCAGTCGATGCGCTGGAAGATCAAGCGCTTCACGAACGACGAGCTGCGACAGAAGTTCGTCGACTTCACGGTGCCGCAGGCGCGGTTTCTGGGCCTTGACGTGCCAGACGCGGACCTGCGGTGGGATGAGACCGGGCAGCATTTCCGCTTCGGCGCCATCGACTGGGCCGAATTCCAGCGGGTGCTCAAAGGCAACGGACCGTGCAATCGCGAGCGCCTCGCCGCGCGCCGCAAGGCGCACGAGGATGGGCGCTGGGTACGTGAGGCGGCGCTCGCGTACGCAGACAAGCAGCGCACCCGCGCCGCAAGCGAGGCCGCATGAGCGATTCCCGACACTGGCCGCTGTACGAGATCTTCATCCGCGCGCGCGGCGGGCTCGATCACAAGCACGTCGGCAGCGTGCATGCGGCCGATATGCGCATGGCGCTCGAGCACGCGCGTGACGTGTACACGCGCCGGCAGGAAGGCGTGAGCATCTGGGTGGTGAAGTCCTCCGACATCGTTGCCTCCGATCCGGCGGATGCGGATGCGCTCTTCGAGCCGGCGCGCGACAAGATCTATCGGCATCCGACTTTCTACGACATCCCGGACGAGGTGAAGACCCTGTGAGCGCCGCGGACAGCCGATTGAGTTATGTGCTGCGCCTCGGCGATGCGAGCCTGATTCTTGCGCAGCGCCTCGGGGAGTGGATCGGGCACGCCCCTGCGCTCGAGGAGGATCTCGGCCTTGCCAACACGGCGCTCGACCTCCTCGGTCAGGCGCGGATGCTTCTCACCTACGCGGGCGAGATCGAGGGCAAGGGTCGCACGGAGGACACGCTCGCGTTCCTGCGCGGCGAGCGGGAATTCCTGAACCCAACGCTCGTCGAGCAGCCGAACGGCGATTTCGGCCACACGATCGTGCGTCAGTTTCTCATCGATGCGTGGCAGCTCGAGCTCTACGAACGGCTCCCGCGGTCGAGCGATTCGCGGCTTGCCGGGATTGCCGCGAAAGCGCTCAAGGAGACGCGCTATCACTTCCGCTACAGCTCGGGGTGGCTCGTGCGGCTCGGCGATGGAACTGCCGAGAGCCAGGAACGGGTGCAGACCGCGCTGGATGTGCTCTGGCCGTACACGCGGGAGCTCTTCGACGCCGACGACACCGATGCGGACATGCTCCGCGCGGGTATCGCCCCGGATCCCGGCGACGTGCAGCGCGCGTGGTCCGCGCGCGTCGACTCGGCGCTTGCCGAAGCGACGCTGCGGCGACCGGTCGATCGTCCCTTCACGTGGTACGGGAAGCGCGGTGAGCACGGCGAGCATCTTGGTTATCTGCTCGCCGAGATGCAGTACATGCAGCGCACCTTTCCCGGTGCCATCTGGTGAACGGCATGCGCGCGCAGAGCGTGCTCTGGGCGGCCCTCGAGAGCGTTGCCGACCCCGAGATCCCGGTCCTGAGCGTCGTCGACCTCGGCATCGTGCGCTACGCACACTGCGAGGCTGAGGGGACGGTTCGGGTCGGCATCTCGCCGACGTATTCCGGCTGTCCGGCCACCGAGATGATCAGGTCGGGCGTCGTGCGCGCGCTGCGCGACGCCGGCTTCGAGCGCGCAACCGTCGTCGATGTGCTCTCGCCCCCCTGGAGCAGCGACTGGATCAGCGAGCGGGGCCGGCGCAAGCTGCGCGAGTACGGCATCGCGCCGCCCGCGGAAGTCGTATCGAGCCCCCGTCACCTGGTGCGTCCGGCGGTCGCCATCGAGTGCCCGCGCTGCCGGTCGGGCGATACGCAGAAGCTGAGCGAGTTCGGCTCGACGCCGTGCAAGGCGCTCTATCGGTGCAGGAGCTGCCTCGAGCCTTTCGATTACTTCAAGTGCATTTGAGCGCCGTCTGATCGCATGCTGAAGTTTCACGCACTCAAGCTCAAGGACCGCACCGAAGCCGCAGAGGACGCCGTGTGCCTCACGTTCGAGGTCCCGCCGGAGCTGCGCGAGGCGTATCGCTTCGAGGCGGGCCAGCACCTCGGGCTGCGCCTCGATCTCGATGGGCAGGAAGCGCGCCGCACGTATTCGATCGTGAGCCCGGCGCGCGGCGGGGATCTGCGCATCGGCGTGCGCCTGCAACCTGGCGGGCAGGTGTCGCGGTATCTCGCAGAGGGCGCGCGAATCGGCGAGACGCTCGAGGTGCTCACCCCGAACGGCAGTTTCCACACGCAGCTCGAGCCGGGGCGCGCGAAATCCTACGTCGCGTTCGCCGCGGGCAGCGGCATCACGCCCGTCCTCTCCATCGCCGCCACGGTGCTCGACGCCGAGCCGCTGAGCCGCTTCGTGCTGATCTACGGCAATCGCAGCACGGCGCGCACGATGTTCGTCGAGGAGCTGCTCGCGCTCAAGGATCGATATCTCGATCGCTTCGCGATCCATTTCGTCATGAGCCGCGAGCCGCAGGAGCTCGAGCTCTTCAACGGCCGGCTCGATGCGGCGAAAGTCCGCGAGCTCGCCGCGGACATTTTCGATCCCGCAGCCATCGACGAGTTCTTCCTGTGCGGTCCCGGCACGATGGTCGATGACGTCGGGCAGGCGCTGCGCGCGCTTGGCGCGGCGGGCAGAATTCACACCGAGCTCTTTACGAGCGCTGCGCCGCCGCCGGCTGTCGCAGCCAGCGCCGCGGCGTCGCCGGAAACGCGCGCCGACGCCGCGGAAGTCGCGGTCGTGATGGACGGTCGGCGCCGCGTGTTCAGCATGGCGATGGATGGCGAATCGGTTCTGGATGCCGCGGCGCGCGTCGGGATCGAGCTGCCGTTCTCCTGCCGCGCGGGCGTGTGCTCCACTTGCCGCACGAAGGTGGTTCACGGCAGCGTCGAGATGGCGCAGAACTTCGCCCTCGAGGACTGGGAAGTCGAAGCCGGTTACGTGCTCTGCTGCCAGTCGCGGCCCACTTCCGCCCAGCTCGAAATCACCTACGACGAACGGTGAGCACCATGGCGTTCGAGACCATCGTTTTTTCGGTCGAGCAGGGCGTGGCGCGGCTCACGCTCAATCGTCCGGACAAGCTGAACAGCTTCAACACGGCGATGCATGCCGAGGTCCGGGAAGCGCTCGGCCGGGTCGCGCGCGAGGGTGCGCGGGTGCTCGTGCTGACCGGCGCGGGTCGCGGCTTCTGCGCCGGACAGGACCTGGCCGATCGCGCGGTCGCACCCGGCGGCAAGAGCGTCGATCTCGGCGAGTCGATCGAGAAGCACTACAAGCCGCTCGTGCTCTCGCTGCGGAAGCTGCCGATGCCCGTCATCGCTGCCGTGAACGGCGTCGCAGCGGGCGCCGGCGCCAACATTGCGCTCGCGTGCGACATCGTGATCGCGGCGCGCTCCGCAAACTTCGTGCAGGCATTCGCGAAGCTCGGGCTCGTGCCCGATTCGGGCGGCACCTGGACGCTGCCCCGTCTCGTCGGCAACGCACGCGCGCTGGGCCTTGCGCTGCTCGCGGAGAAACTGCCGGCCGAGCAGGCCGCGGCTTGGGGGCTCATCTGGCGTTGTGTGGACGACGCGGAGCTCGCATCCACGGTCGATGCGCTTGCGCGCCAGCTTGCCGCGGCACCCACGCGCGGGCTCGCGCGCACGAAGCAGGCGATCTACGAAGGCTGGCAGCGTTCGCTCGGTGAGCAGCTCGACGTCGAGCGTGACCTGCAACGCGAGCTCGGTGCGTCCGCCGACTACGCCGAGGGCGTCGCCGCGTTCATCGAGAAGCGTACGCCGCGATTCACCGGACGATGAGCGCCGCGCGCGAAACTTCCGCTGCTCAGAGTACCGCCGAGCGCGCGGCAGCGGCGCTCTACGAGGGTGATCGCGCCTCGCAGACGCTGGGCGTGCGCATCGAAGCGGTGGCGCCCGGCGAGGTCCGCGTTGCGATGACCGTGCGGCCCGACATGGTGAACGGCCATCGGATCTGTCACGGCGGGCTCATCTTCGCACTCGCGGACAGCGCGTTCGCATTCGCCTGCAATTCCTACGGCGACAACACTCTGGCTGCGGCCGCCAGCATCGATTTCCTCGCGCCGGCACGCGAAGGCGACGTGCTGACGGCGAACGCCAAGGAGCTGTGGCGCGCCGGGCGCAGCGGGCTCTACGAGATCACGGTCACCAATCAGCGCAACGAGCGCATCGCACTGTTTCGCGGTCGCTCGCACCGCATCGACGGACGGCTCGTTCCATGACTGACGCATACATCTGCGATGCAATCCGCACCCCGATCGGGCGCTACGGCGGCGCGCTCTCGAGTGTGCGCACCGACGATCTCGCGGCGATCCCGATCAAGGCGCTGATGGCGCGCAACGCATCCGTCGACTGGGCGGCCGTCGACGATGTGGTCTACGGTTGCGCGAACCAGGCAGGCGAGGACAACCGCAACGTCGCGCGCATGGCAGCGTTGCTCGCCGGCCTGCCGCTGGGCGTGGCAGGCGGCACGATCAATCGGCTGTGTGGCTCAGGTCTCGATGCGGTCGCAACGGCGGCGCGCATGATCCGCACGGACGAGGCCGAGCTCGTCATCGCAGGCGGCGTCGAAAGCATGAGTCGCGCGCCGTTCGTCGTCTCGAAGGCCGGCGCGCCATTCGCGCGCGACGTGCAGATGTTCGACACCACGATCGGCTGGCGCTTCGTGAACCCGCTCATGCAAAAGCAGTACGGCATCGACTCGATGCCCGAAACCGGGGAGAACGTCGCGGAGAAGTTCGGGGTCTCACGGGCCGATCAGGATGCGTTTGCGCTGCGCAGTCAGCAGCGCGCGCTCGCCGCGCAGGCGAGCGGCGTGCTCGCCGAGGAGATCACGCCCGTGCAGATTCCGGCGAAGAAGGGCGACCCCGTGGTCGTCGGCCGCGACGAGCATCCGCGCGAGACGAGTCTCGAGCAGCTTGCGAAACTGCCGACTCCGTTCCGCGCCGGCGGCACCGTGACGGCCGGGAATTCCTCCGGCGTCAACGACGGCGCGTGCGCTCTCGTGCTCGCAAGCGAACGCGCGGCGAAACGCTTCGGGCTCACGCCGCGGGCTCGCGTTCTCGGCGCCGCGGTCGCGGGTATCGAGCCCCGCATCATGGGAATCGGGCCCGTGCCTGCGACGCGCAAGCTCCTGAAGCGCCTCGATCTCGCGCTCGCGAAGATCGACGTGATCGAGCTGAACGAGGCATTCGCGTCGCAGTCGCTCGCGGTGCTGCGCGAGCTCGGGCTCGCGGACGACGCCGGGCACGTCAATCCGAACGGCGGCGCGATCGCGCTCGGACATCCGCTCGGGGCGAGCGGCGCGCGCCTCGCGACGACGGCGACCTATCAGCTCGCCCGCACGGGTGGCCGCTACGCTCTGTGCACGATGTGTATCGGCGTCGGCCAGGGCATCGCGCTGGTGCTCGAGCGCATCTAGACAGGAAGCAGCCATGCTCGAGAGTTACGTGAGCGGCAAGTGGCTTGCAGGGCAGGGCAAGGGCGCGGCGCTGCGCGATGCCACGACAGGTGAGGTGATCGCGCAGGCGTCGGCCGAGGGCCTGGACGTCGCCGCTGCGCTCGAGTACGCGCGCACCGTCGGCGGACCCGCGTTGCGCCGCCTGACTTTCCATGAGCGCGCGGCGCTGCTGAAGGCACTCGCCAGGACGCTGACTGACAAGAAGGACGAGTTCTACGAGCTGTCGTTCGCGACCGGCGCGACGAAAGGCGATTCCTGGGTCGACATCGACGGCGGTATCGCGACGCTCTTCGTCTATGCGAGCAAGGGAGCGCGCGAGTTGCCGAACTCGCACGTCTACGTGGAAGGTGCGCTCGAGGGGCTCTCGAAGACCGGTACGTTCGTCGGTCAGCACGTCTGCGTGCCGCTCGAAGGCGCTGCCGTGCACATCAACGCCTTCAATTTCCCGGTATGGGGCATGCTCGAAAAGCTCGCCCCGGCGCTCCTTGCGGGCGTGCCGGCGATCGTGAAGCCCGCGACCGCGACGTCCTACCTCACCGCGCTCGTGTTTCGCCGCATGATCGAGTCGGGCGTGCTTCCAGAGGGCGCGGTCCAGCTCGTGTGCGGCAGCCTCGGCAATCTGTTCGAGCATCTCACCTGTCAGGACGCGGTGGTCTTTACCGGCTCGGCGAGCACGGCGCAGGGCCTGCGGCGGCATCCGACCGTCATCGCAAACTCGGTGCGCTTCACCGCGGAGACCGATTCGCTCAACTCCTGCATCCTCGGGCCGGATGCAAAACCGGGGACGCCGGAATTCGATCTCTTCGTGCGCGAGGTCGTCCGCGAGATGACCGCGAAGGCGGGGCAGAAATGCACCGCGATCCGCAAGGCGCTGGTGCCTGCGAGCACGAGCGCCGAGGTCGTCGCGGCGCTGCAGGCGCAGCTCACGAAAGTGATCATCGGCGATCCACGCCTGGAGAGCGTGCGGATGGGACCCGTGGCCTCGCTCGCGCAACGGCGCGAGGTGCTCGAGCAGGTCGAGAAGCTGCGTCGTGAGGCCGAGATCGTGAGCGGCGATCCGTCGGAATTCACGCTCGAGGGCGCCAATGCCGAGCGCGGCGCTTTCATTCCGCCGCTCCTGCTCTTCTGTCGGGACGCAAAGTCGGCGTCGGCCGTGCATTCCGTCGAGGCCTTCGGCCCGGTGTGCACGGTGCTGCCGTGCGATTCGATCTCCGAGGCAGTGTCGTCGGCACGGCGCGGGTCGGGGAGCCTCGCCGCGTCCGTGTTCACCGCCGACCCTGCGGTCGCGCGCGACATCGTGCTCGGACTTGCGCCGTATCACGGGCGCGTGCTGGTCGTCGATCGCACGTGCGCGAAGGAGTCGACCGGGCACGGATCGCCGCTACCGCATCTGGTGCACGGCGGTCCAGGACGAGCAGGCGGCGGCGAGGAGATGGGCGGCATTCGCGGCGTGCTGCACTACATGCAGCGCACGGCCGTGCAGGGCTCGCCCGAGACGATCGCCGCCGTTACGGGTCGCTGGACGCGCGGTGCACGGGAGCTCGATCCCGGCGTCCATCCATTCCGGAAGCCCTTTCACGAGCTTCGCATCGGCGACACGCTGCGTTCGCACGCGCGCGAGGTCACGCTCGAGGACATCGAGGCGTTCGCAGGTCTCACGGGCGACACGTTCTACGCCCACATGGACGAGGCGGCCGCGCAGCGCAATCCGCTGTTCGGCGGCCGCGTGGCACACGGATACTTCCTCATTTCCGCGGCGGCGGGCCTGTTCGTCGATCCGCCCTATGGCCCCGTGCTCGCCAACTACGGGATCGATGGCCTGCGGTTCATGAAGCCGGTGAAACCGGGCGACCGAATCAGCGTGCGGCTGACCTGCAAGGAGAAGTCCCTTCGCGCCGAGAAGGGCTACGGCGAGGTGCGTTGGGATACCGAGATCACGAACGAGAACGGGGAGATCGTCGCAAGCTACGACGTACTGACGATGGTCAGCGAGAAAGCGGTCCCGGACGCGTGATGGCGATCGACCTCGAAAGCTACGCCAGCGGATTTCAGAGCCTTGCGTTCAGCGAGCCTCACGCGACGGTGCTCGAGATCGTCATCTCGAAACCGGGCCGGTTGAATGCCGCTGACGAGGCGATGCACGGGGATCTCGCGCGGGTCTGGCGGCGCATCGACGAGGACGCAGACGTGCGCGCCGTGATCGTGCGCGGCGAAGGCGAGCATTTTTCCTCGGGCGGTGATTTCGCGATGATCGAGCGCATGATCGCCGACGAGGCGACTCTCGTACGGGTCTGGAAAGAGGCGAGCGATCTCGTCTACAACCTCGTCAACTGCTCGAAACCCGTCGTGTCCGCGATTCGCGGCACCGCAGTCGGCGCCGGTCTCGCCGTCGCGCTGCTCGCCGACATTTCGATCGCGGGCCGGAACGCGAAGATTCTCGACGGTCACACGCGTCTCGGCGTTGCTGCGGGGGATCACTCGGTCATCATCTGGCCACTGCTGTGCGGCCTCGCGAAAGCACGCTACTACCTGCTGCTCAACGAGCCGCTGTCGGGCGAAGAGGCCGAGCGCATCGGTCTCGTTGCGCGGTGCGTAGATGACGCGCGCGTGTATCCCGAGGCGCTCGAGGCGGCCCAGCGACTCGCGGCGGGTAGCGCGACCGCGATGCGCTGGACGAAGCACGCGCTCAACAACTGGCTGCGCCTTGCCGGGCCGAGCTTCGATGCCTCGCTCGCACTCGAATTTCTGGGATTCAGGCTGAGCGATGTGCGCGAGGGGCTGGACGCCGTGCGCAACAAGCGCAAACCGGATTTCTCGAAGGAGCCCTAGCGTACCCACCGCGAGAAACCGGTACGCGTTGTAGAAATTCCGCGGCCCCAGAATCGACTTCAAGGCTGTCGATACTCTGGCGCAATCGATCGGCCTTCAGCTGACCGACGCCTGCGCCATGCCGGCCAAAAATAGTCCTTAGGTCGGGAACGACTCTTGCGTGTCGACTTGAGCCTGGACGCCACGAGTCCGGGAGGGCCGACCGGGATCTCAGCAAGAGTCTCTAGTAAATGAATCAATCGGCGATTCCTTCGCCAGGGGTGCTGCTGATTGGACCGTACGACCCGCATTGCGGGGAGTACACGTTTCTTGCGCCGCCTCTCGGCGTCTGGCGTCTGGCGGGTGTTCTCGAAGCCGCCGGTGTGCGGGCCAAAGTCTTCGATCCGAATTGCTGCACCGGGTCGCCCCAGCGCGCTCTGGAACGAGAGATCCTGCGTGGTACGTGGGATGTCATCGGTGTTTCCACCACGGGGATGACCCTCAGGTTCGATCTCGAGCTGGCACATATTGCACGGCGCTTTGCACCTGCCGCCTTGATCGTCGCGGGTGGCATGGAGGCGACGTTCCGGCCCGAGCTGATGTTCGAGCTCGGGCCGTTCGATCGCGTCGTGCTCGGGGAAGGTGAGCGGCCGCTGCTCGAGCTCGCCGCGCGACTGCGCGCCGGTGAATCGACGGGTGGCATCGCCGGGACCGCCGAGCGCAGGCCCGACGGCACGCTCCTCAGGCTCCCGCAGCGTGCCCTCGATCATGCGGAGCTGCACAGCGCGATACGCAGCACCCCGTATGAAAGGATGCCCTACAGCGATTACTGGGATCGGCTCGAGAGCGCGTATCGGGTCGGCGCGCTCCCGAGCAAGGCCGCGCGCGAGGCGCATCTCGCCGAGATCCGCTCGGTGCGCCTGATCACCCTCAATTACTGCCCGATGGGCTGCACTTTCTGTTCGTCCACGAACTTCCTGCACGAAGCGCAAGGCAGCGTCGCGACCATTGCGCGCCTCGAAGCGGACGAATGCATGAGCATGATCACGCGCATCGTCGCCGCACATCCGCGAGTGCGCACGATCATCTTTCAGGACGACATCTTCGTATTTACGAAGGACCGGCGCATTCTGCCGCTCTGCGCGGCGATCGTGGCGGCGAAGGGCAGCGGCGCCATTCCGCGGCAACTGCAATTCATCAGCACCAACCGCATCGATGCCATGTCGTTCGAGCGCCTGGCGGCGATGCGCAGCGCCGGATTTCGCGTGCTCGGCTTCGGCATCGAAAACTTCTCGAAAAACACGCTCATCGAGTTCAACAAGGCGCAGATCCATCGCCACATCGAGCCGATGTTGAGCGCGGCGCTCGACGTGGGTATCACGCCATTCCTCGATCTCATTCTGACTTCACCGCGCGGCGGCATGCAGGATCTCGCGGAGACGCTGCGCGAAGCGCATCGCTGGCTGCGGCGGGGATGCGAGATCGGAATGTACCCGTACGTGATTCCATTTTCCGGCGCTGCCCTGGCGCGCGACCGCGAGCTCGCTCCCCACACCACTTACGCGGAGCGTCACGTCGCCGGGACAGATGTCACCTGGAAGCAGCCCGCCAAGATTCTGCCCATCGATCCCACGGTGCGCGAAGTCATACTGCGGATCGAGCAGGACTTCGAGGCGATGTTGGCCACTCTCCAGCAGCACGTGGCTCATCTGCCGTCGCGCGTACGTTCGCTCGTGTGGATCCTGTGCTCGCTGCCGGTCATGGCCGAGCACGGATTTCCGATCGCTGATGAAGGTGAGGTGCGCGCCGAGCTCGATGCGCGGCTCCCGCAGGTGTGGAGGGCGGCGGCGCAACCGGCCGTCGCGAACGCTTGAAGATCGAGCGATCCTGGACTCTGTTCGCGCCCGCAGCCGCATGCGCGCTGCTCGCAGGCTGGATTGCCCTGTCCGCGGGAGATTTTCGCGCCGCGAACTTCTCCTTGCTGATGTTCGTACTGGCCAACTTGATCGTGTACACCGATGCTCTCGATTTTCTCTTACGGCTGTACGTGCACCGGCGCCACACCGCCACGGTTGGCGGAACGGGCGCCGGCCGCAATCTGTCGATCGACCTCGCCGCCGCGCTGCCGGCCGGCGCCCGTCGCCTGGAGCCGATCCGGCCCTACGCGATCATCGCCTCCATTTTCAATCTCGAAGACAAGCTCGAGGAGTTCATGGAGGCGTACGGGCCATATCGCGATCGCGTGTGGCTCATCAGCGACGGCTCCACGGACAACACCGTCACGCGCCTGCGCCAGGCAGGCTGGCGCTGCGTCGACGAGGGGACCAATCGCCGCAAGCCCGGTGCGCTGCGCCTCCTGCTCGCGCGGCTGCCGGCACACATAGAGACGGTGATGGTCATCGACCCGGACGTGAGGATCCGTGGGCGGAACGAAGGTAGCGACGTCGATCTCGAGCGCTTCATCCGCGATTTTCAGCAGTCGGGAGCCGCCGCAGTCTGCCCGCGCATCATGATCGAGCCGGACGGATTTCTGGGCAGATTCCAGGCGTTCGAGTACGCCCTGGGGTTCCGGATCGGGCGAGAGAGTCTGGCCGATTACAACATCACCTCAGGCGTCGCCTTCTATCGCCGCGACGCTCTCGCACGCGCACTGGACGAGCATTCGCTGTCCGTTTACGCGGAGGATCTCGAGAACGCCGTGATTCTGCTGAGCCGGGGCGAGCGCATTTATTACGACGGCCGTCTGGTAGTCGGTACCGAGGGTCCCGGTACGTGGCGACGCTGGTTCTCGCAACGGGTCGGCTGGTACTACGGGCTCATCAAGGTCTACACGGAGCGATTCGGTGAGATCCGGCGGATCAGCAGGCGGACGCCGTTCGCCATGTACCAGTTCATCGTCTACCTGGGCGTGGTGTCGCTGGCATTCCATCTGTTCAAGATGGTGAGCGTCGTGCTGCTGCTGATCAGCCTGATCGGCACCCTGGACAGCCTGTTCGTGGTCGACTGGCTGCCCCAGGTTGCATCGACCAACCCGCTGTATTTCGCAACCGCGGTTGGCAGCTATCTGCTCCTTGCCGTCGTCGTGCTGTTCACGATCGTCCCCAGGGCGGAGCGGGCGTACACGGCTCCAATCGTGCCGTTGTACCTGCTCTATTCCATGGTGCACGTCATACCGATGTCGGTGGGCTTCGGCAACTGGATCGCGCTCAAGTTGTGGGACCGTCGCCTCTATCAGGATCACTACGAGCCCCGCGAGCGCGCCAACGGCGAGCCAGCCTGATGATCCTCGACGGAATTCCCGCACCCGAATCCTACCGCCCCGGCGCCTACTGGGAGGATCGTGCTCGCCGTTTCGCCGCCAAAGGCGATGGACTGGCGGCCGTTTGTTCGTATGGAATGCCCGAGTTCTACAACCGGATGATCCATTTCAGTCAGCGCCTTGCGCTTGCTCCGTGGTTCCAGGTCGCGCCGGGGACGCGGGTGCTGGACGTCGGCTGCGGTGTGGGACGCTGGAGCCGGCTGCTGGCCTCGCGTGGCGCTCTCGTCACCGGCGTCGATCTCAGCCCCACCATGATCGCGCAATCCAGACGGCGGACGGTGGAGGCTGGACTCTCGAGCCGCTGCCGATTTCTGGTGCAGGATTCGGCCGTGCTCGATGCGGGCGACAGATTCGATCTGGTGCTCGGCGTCACCGTGCTGCAGCACATCCTCGACGCGATCGCGTTGCGTGCAGCGGTACAACGAATGGCCGATCACCTTGCAACGGCAGGCCGGATGATCCTGCTGGAAGCAGCGCCCACTTACATTGCCGGCGGCTGCGATACCACGGTGTTCAGAGCACGCCAGCGGCGTGACTATCTGCAGCTGTTCTGCGAATGTGGACTTCGGGTCCACGCGATTACCGGGGTTGATCCGGCGCCATTCAAGACGTGGCTGATGCCGCATCTGCCGAAGCTGCCTCGGCCGTTATCCGTCGCCGCGCTCGCGTTCACGACGGCACTGTCGGCGCCGATCGACGCACTGTTCGGTCGACTCGCCGTCGAACAATCATGGCACGCCGTATTCGTTCTCGAGCGTGCACAGGGAGACCACCATGCGCATTAGCCGTCGATCCGCACTCGGCCTGGGTGTTTTACTGCTGCTCGGCGTATTCGTGCTGCTCGCCGGATGGTACGAAAGCACGCGGGCGGGGCCCCCCCGCAAGTCGGAAGAAAGCGTGTCGATGATCGTAACCAACGGCGCCGACCGTGGGCCCGGAAGCTTGCGCGAGGCACTGTTCCTCGCCGCTGCGGCCCGCGGTAACGCCAGCGTTTCGATACAGGTCAGCAACATCGCGATCGAAACGGCGCTGCCGCCGCTGGTGAATGCGCACGGCGTGAGCATCACTGCCCAGAAATCGGGCACGGTGATCGACGCGCGCGCGCTGAGCGGCGGAGCGGTCTTCGACGTCGCTGGCGCCAATACCTCCATCGCGGGCGTGACTGTTCGAAATTGCCCCGACGCCGCCGTGCTGCTGCACGCGGTGCGATTTCGGCTCACATCGACCACGATCGAATCCTGCGAGGTCGGGGTAGACATCGCCGAGAACGCCCGCGACGTCTCGCTCGAGCGCAATCGATTCATCAAGAATCGGGTCGGGGTCCGCTTCGCGGCTTCGAGCCGCAATGCAAGTCTCGTGCACAACGAGTTCGCCGAGAACGCGGATGCGGGGGTGTGGGCGGTGCGCGGCGCGCTCGACCTGCGCAGCGCCGCGATCAGCGTGCGGGACAACAAGTTCAGCAACGATCGCGTGGGCATCGTCGCCGGCAACGTGTCGCTGCTCGTCGAAGGAAACGACCTGACGCGCCCGCGCGAGGCCGCCATTCAGGTCATTGGCGCGGGCGTCGTGGTCCGCGGTAATCGCGTGCGCGGCGGCGGCGCGATGGGCATCGTCGTCGAAAACGCTCGCGACGCGATCATCGACAACAACGAGCTCGACCATCTCGCGGCGTACGGGATCATGGTGCGCGGATCGGCCAACACGCTGATCCGCGCCAATCGCATTCACAACTGCGGATACGGCATCGCCTTCGTGCTCGGCGATGCGGCGCATCCAAGCACCGCCGTCGACAATTCGCTCATGGCACTGAGATACAACGGCATCGACGTCATCGGGGATTCTCCGATCCTGCGCCGCAATCGAGTCGTGAAGGCGCAGGTGGCGCCGCTCCACACCGCGGACTTCGAGCGGCCGGGCGCGGAGACGGTACGCTCCAATCCGTTCCTCGATGGCAACACGTTTGATACCGGCAAGGGGACTGATGCCGGCAAGGGGACTGACGCCGGCAAGACGACGGTCGCCGCCGAGGACGGCGATCGATTGCAGGCCACGATCGCTCCGCGATGAACACCGCGACTACGCAGCTGTTGCCGGTCCTGGAGCGGGACGATCCACGTGCCCAGCTCCTCGACGACACGTGGCTCTTGACGATCTTCGCCGCGCTGCTCGCGACAGCGTTGCCCTGGTTCCTGAGTGGATTCGATATCGACTTCGCGGCGGCGTCCTGGGGAGTATTCGCGCTCGGGGTGATACACGTGGCGCTCACCAGCGACGCCCTGCTGAAGCGCGTGAGCATCGCGTGGCGCACACGTGCGCTCGCGACGCTGCATGCGGCCGGCGTCATCGTCATCGGCTTCATCTGGCTGCACGCCGGCGGCGTGCGGAATCCGCTCTTCCTGCTGGCATTCGCCTTGCCCGTGATCGGCGCCAGCTTCATTTCACGCTGGCAGCCTTATCTCACGGCCGCGCTCGCCGTCCTGGTCGTCATCGCGGTTGCTCTGAGTCAGGCGCCGGAATTGCGCTGGTATGCGAGCGGGCTCGGCGCTGCCGGCGCGTGGCTCGCGTCGTCGGTCTTCGGCGTGGAGAGCGCCGCCAGCAGCACGCCTTTCCCGGGCTTCTACGCACCCTTCGGCTACTTTGTCGTGCTGCTCCAGGTGTTCGCCGTGCTGTTGTTCGGCTGCGCCGTCGCGGCCGAGTATCTCGGCACGGTGTTCGAGCGGCTCCGCACGCATGCCACGGCCGCGCGGGCCGAGGCGGAGCACGGACAGGAGCTGTGGGCCACTCTGATCGAGCATCTGCCGGTTCCTGCATTCCTGGTCGATGCCGATACGCTGCGCGTGATCTGCGCAAGCGAGCACGCTGCGCCGGGCGTTCTCACCGCGGACGCGGCACCAGTCGGGCACGCTTTCCTCGAAACGGTTCGCTTCTCCTATCCGGACGTCGTGCAGGAGCTCATCGAAGGGCAGGGCGGTGTGGCACGACCCGCCATGGTCCGCGTGGCAGATGAGCTCCGCGCGGCTGAGGTGCGCGTGCGGCACGTTGCGCACAAGGGCCGCCGCTTTGCGCTGGTGATCATCAGCGACATGACGGAAGCAATGTGCGTGAAGGCCGCGCTCGACACGGCCGATCATGCGGCGCTCGTGGTTGACTCGCACGGCCATGTCATGGGCTTCAACAAGCCAGCGCTCGGGCTGTTTCCCGGCACGAGCATCGGTACGGAAGTGTCGGCTCTGCTGTCGCCCCCCGGCTCGGGCGCGCGCTGGTGGCAAGCGGGTTTCACCGGTCGGCGCAAGACACACGTCGAGATCCGGCAGCGGATCTATCAGGTCACGAGCTCCTCGGTGGCGCTGCCCGGCGAAGAAGAATCGCTCCACGTCATCGCTTTTCTCCCGGTCGCAAAAGCGCAAGCCAGAAGCGAGTTCGCAACCGCGTCAACTTTACCCAGGGCAGTCGGAGTCGGGCCGCCATGAAATTGCCTGCCGCAGCATTGGCCACCTGGCTCGCGGTCACTCTGTGCCCCGCGCCCGCGGCGGCCGCAGAGACCCATCAGCCTGACGATCGGCTGATACTCGGCGCGAGTGGCTCAACGCTGACGGGGGCGAGCGGTGGCGGCAGTGCGTCAGTCGGCTGGTTGCACAGCGTGAATGCCGGGACGCTGATCGGCGTCGGAGTCGACTACCAGACCATCGCGGATGCTCATTGGACCTTCGCCTCGGTCACGGGCTCGCTGACCCGCGGCGCGGAATCGAGCGCACCGCTGAGCCTCTACGGTGAAATTCACGAGGGTTCCGGCCGCATCGCTGGCAGGAATTTCAACTATTCGATCCTGGCAATCGGCGCGAGCCGCACGATCGCAAAGGGACTCTATCTGCAGCTCGAGGATCGACAGATCGACGTCGATACGACCCACGGCAATCTGCCGAAGCTCGGACTCTCCTACCTCTGGAATCCGCGACTCCTGACCGGGTTGTCGTATGCGCACACCGTCGGCGGCAATCTCGGCACGGAGTTGCTGTCTGCACGGATGGACTACTACGGAAAGGGATTGAATTTCCTGGCGGGCGGCGCAGTCGGCCAGGCCGCTCCGGCCGTCTTCAATCTGCAGACCGGCGTCACGACGCCCGGACCCACGCTCAAACAGGTGTTTCTCGGTTTCGCCAAGCCGTATTCGCGCGCCGAGCTCACGTTGGTCGGCGACTACTTGGATGTGGCTGACAGCGAACGCGTCACACTGAGCCTGAGCTGCATCGTACATCTACGCGCGCGCGGTGCGTCGAAATGAGCGCTCTGCACAAACTCCGCGCTGAGTGGGTGCCGGCTGCCATCGTGTCGGTGGTGATGCTGCTCGCCGGATCGAGACTCATCGCGCTCAGCATGCAGCAGCACGCGGCACAGGCACGCGAGTCGGCGCAGGTTGTCGTCGGCCGTTACGGCCGCGCGATCGAATCGCAACTGCAGGCTCTCGCTCGCGGCGCGCAGCGCCAGTCGGAGGCGAAAGCACCGCTCGCGTCCGTCAAGCCGGACCGCAAGGGCTTCTGGCTGGCCGCCGACGGCACGGTGGTGAAGTCGATGGATTCGGACGCCGCGACCGTGCAGGCCATCGTGAGTGAATGGGCCTCAGCCGATTCTCACCAGGGCGCCGGAACGGCTGGGCTCCTCGGTCCGATTCGCCACGGGAGTCAATGGCTCATCGGGGCCCGCGTTCCGGTCATGCTGCCGGCCGCGAGCGGCGCTCCGCGGCGCGCTGGCTGGTCGATTGCGCACCAGTCTGTCGATGCGTTGCTTTCGAGCGCCAAGCTCGGGCAGCTCGTCAACGCCGGCTATGACTTCGAGGTCTCGCGGCGCGAACCGACGAGCCGTCCCTCGCGGGTCGTGTCGAGCTCCAATGCGGTGCGGCTTGCCGAGCCGGTCACGCGCACCATCCGTCCGCCGGCCGGTTTCCTGCAAAGCCCCCGCGGGGCCGGGTTGACGATCGCCGTCCGTCCGAAGGGTGGCTGGTACCCCGCCAGCGCGCTTGCCGCCAACGCAGGTTTCCTGGCAGTGGTCACGTGGCTTCTGACATTCGGCGCGTACGACATGACGCGCGACTCGAGCCGGTTGCGCGTCGCGCTCGCGGCCGCGAGGCGCCAGCTGCTTGCGGTCAACCAGCGCCTCATGAACGAGATCGAGCAGCGCCAGAGTCTGCAGAAAAGCTTCGACCACGCGCGTTATCACGATGCCTTTACCGGGCTGCCAAACCGTCGCTATTTCATGGATCAGCTGGAACGTGCGCTACGCGAGCTGCGCACGCGGCGCCGGCGCCGCATGGCGATAGTCCTCGTCGACATCGACCGCTTCAAGCTGATCAACGACACGCTCGGCCACACGGCCGGCGATGAAGTGATGGTGCAGGCCGCCCGCCGCTTCGAGCGCGCAACCGCTGCGTTCGAGTGCGTGCTCGCTCGCTGGGGTGGCGACCAGTTTGCCGTGCTCCTGGTCGATGTTCACTCGAGCGACACCGCGATTTCCGTTGCCAGGCTGCTGAGGGAATCGCTGCGCGTACCGTTCGAGCTGCGCAAGCATCGTGTGAGTGTCGCCGCGAGCATGGGTGTCACGTGCGTCGACTCGGGATTGCAGCGCGCCGAGAACGTGCTGCGTGAGGCCGATATCGCGTTGTCCGTGGCCAAGTCGCAGGAAGGCCAGCGGGTCGTTGAATATGACCCCGCCATGGGCGGCGACGCGGTGGGCCTCGTGAGCCTCGAGGCCGATCTGCATGTCGCGCTCGAACGAGACGAGCTGCGGCTGCTGTTCCAGCCTATCGTCGATCTTCGCACCGGTCACATCGTGGGCGCGGAGGCGCTGCTTGGCTGGCGGCATCCCGTGGAAGGCGTGCTCGCGCCCGACAAGTTTCTCGCGATCGCCGAGGAAGCTGGTCTCATCCTGCCGATCACTCGGTGGATAATCGACCGCGTGTGCCGGCTGGCGGGCGAATGGCGGCGGCGCCTCCCGCCGGAAGCGGATTTCTACATCAGCATCAATCTGTCTGCCGCGGCGTTGCGCGATGCGCGTTTCGGCGATTACGTCTCAAGGGTGCTCGAAGAGACACACACGCCCGCTCGCGCACTGAGATTCGAGCTTACCGAGAGCGGGCTCATCAGCAACATCGGCGCCGCGCGCGAAATTCTCGAGCGCCTGCACGGCATGGGTATTCAGTTGATGCTCGATGATTTCGGCACGGGGTACTCCTCGCTGGCTCATCTGCAGGTCTTTCCGTTCGATTACGTAAAGATCGACCGGCCATTCGCCAACCGCAGCGGTTCGGAGCAAGCGGACAGCCGCATCATGCGCGCGATGGTGCAGATGGTCTCGAGCCTGGGCCTCAAAGCGATCGCTGAGCTCGTCGAAACCGCGGCGGGTGCGCATGCGCTACAGCAGATCGGTTGCGACTTCGGCCAGGGCTTTTTCTTTTGTGAGCCGGTCGAATCCGAGGAGGTGCTGCAGCGCCTGCGCAACCAGGCCTCGGAGCTCGCTGCCACCAACGTGGAATGGCTCACAGCAAGTGGCACACATGACAGGTCGCCGACGGTTACGGAGTCTGCGGAGCTGCTCGTGGCAGCCGCGCCCGATTACGATTCCCCGACGCTGGTGGAGCCGCTCGAGTCGGTCGGACCGATCGACGATTCGCCGACGCTCGTGGAACCTGCGGAGGAAGTTGTGGCAGCCGCGCCCAATTACGATTCCCCGACGCTGGTGGAACCGCTTGAGTCGCTCACGGCGAGCGGACCGATCGACGATTCGCCGACGCTCGTGGAACCTGCGGAGGAGGTCGCGGCAGCCACGCCCAATTACGATTCCCCGACGCTGACGGAACCGCTTGAGTCGTTCACGGCGGGCGGACCGATCGACGATTCGCCGACGCTCGCGGAGCCAGTGGACGACTCGAGCGACGATTCGCCTACGCTTGTGGAAGAACCCGCAGAACCACGACGCCGAGCGCACCGCGCAAGGATTCGGCCGCGTCGCACGGGCTGAATCAACACAGCAAGCGGCCGATCGCGGAGCGCCCGATTGCCGGATGCACACACGCTGGCGGAGCGGTTGGTCCCCTGCCGCGATTGGTTACCTGCCGGAATGCAGGGTGCGGTGTGTTTTGGTGTCGACGATGTTCATCCGGCGACCTCTCGTGATGAATTCGAAGCAGGCGGTGACCTTGCGCGTGGTGCGCTCGGACGCATCGAGCGGCTTCTCGATCGACATCCGCAACTGCGTGTCACACTGTTCGTGACGCCCGATTGGCGGTTGCAACACCTCGTACCGACGCGAAAATGGCTGACGCGGATCCCGCGGGTCAGGGATCGTGTGCATTGGGCGCCAATACGACGCCAGGGACACTTTCGCGTCGATCGCTTTCCGGCATTCGTCGCGTATCTCAACGGCCTGCGCCGTACCGAAATTGCCGTCCACGGCCTCACTCACGCGCATCGCGGTGCACGCATGGCCGTCGAGTTTCAGCAGCAGAATCGCCGCGAATGCAGCGAGCTGCTACAGGCGGCGACCGGGATATTCGATGCAGCCGGGCTGCGGCATGTGTTCGGCTTTCAAGCACCCGCCTGGAA
Organism: Gammaproteobacteria bacterium; assembly: GCA_052389755.1. GTDB lineage: Bacteria > Pseudomonadota > Gammaproteobacteria > Steroidobacterales > Steroidobacteraceae > JBQTHP01. Next base: position 43,886 of record JBQTHP010000020.1, on the reverse strand, counting down.
CGCACCGCCCGCATTGTGCGAAGCACTGTGCGACACAGGCTTTCGTTTCCTGTGCTCGGCGCGCGACGTGCGCACAGCCGTCGGTGTCGGGGCGCGGACGGCGATGAGTGGACTGATGGGCGCTTCGCTCATCGCGCCCACGTGGATCAACCTTCCGTCCACTGATCCCGAAATGGGCCGGCATCCACACGAGCGTGTGCTGCTGCACATCACCACGAACTTTCAGGCGACATCGACCATCGAACGCGCATTCGAGATCATCGACGCCGGGGGACTGCTCTCGATCAAGGCGCACATCTTCAAGTCGGGAGGTGGTATCACGATGGTCGATGGCCTCGACGACGCGTACAGCAATTACCTCGATCTGGTGTGCCGCGAGCTCGAGCGCCGCTACGGTGCGAGCCTCTGGTGGACCTCTCTCGCCGAGGTAGCCGACCGATGCCGAACGACAGCGCGCTGAAGTTGCTCGTCAATCCGCGCGACATGGAAGCGGAGATCGGCATCGATTTTCTGGTGCGCTGTTTTGGCGAGAGCTGGAACGGAGCGATGTATCAGTGGTACCTGCAGCGCGTGTTTCATGGCGAGGCGCCGGATCGACTGGTGCTCATCGATGGCAGGCGAGCGGTGGCGACGGCCGGTATCGCGTATCGGCAGCTGCGGACGCCGGACGGGGCGATACACCGCGTCGGCATCATGGTGGCCGCGTGCACCGCACCCGGCGAGCGTGGGCGTGGCCGTTTTTCCCGGCTCTGGAGAGACGCGATTGACCATTGTGCGACCCGCGGCCGCAGCGCGCTGCTGGCGTTCGTCACGGCGGACAACGCGACGTGCCATGAACTGCGGCGAGTCGGTGCAGCGGCAATCCCGAGCTCGTACATCATTTCCGACGACCCGCCACCTGAACCGACGGCCGTCGCACCAAGCGTTGCAGACGTCGCGCACAGTGAATGGCGAGACTATGCAGACGGCGCATTGCAACTCCAATGTTCGACCGCTGTCGCCGGATTTCACTATCCGGACGTCGACGCGTGGCGCTCGCAGTTTGTCGACCGCCCGCATCCGGTAGAGCTGGTGCGCGTGGGTGACACGAGCCGGGCGATCATTGAACGTGTCGATGACACCGATCGACTACAGTGGCTCGATGGCGACCCGCAGGAACAGGGCGCGGCGATTGCTGCCGTCGTCGAACGGGCGCGCCGGGTGCGCCGGCGATTCTTCATGTATTCCACGGCAGCAGCTCCAGCGTCCATTCTGCAGGACTGCGGGCTGAAAGTTCGCCCGGGTTTCATGATGGCCATGGCGACGCAGCCCGAACACGAACCCGTCGTGCGAAGCTGGCCCACGTTGCCGTGGCGGGTCCAATCGGGTGATCGGTTGTAACGCTTGACGAGCGGCCCAAGCGGCCTGATTCCCAGCCCAAGACAACGTCCCCTGGCGGCATACACATCAGATGTGTATGCTGCGAGCATGAAAGCCAGAGCAGCCTCGGCGAAAAGGCGAGGGAGCAAGGCCTCGTCCGGCCGCACCAACATCGTTCTTGACCCGAGGCTCGTCGCACGCGTCAAGCGTCTGGCGCGTGTGAAGACCGCGCGCGAGGCCGTCAACGTCGCCCTCGAGCACTATGCGCGCAGCCGCGACTACTCGCGCGTCCTGGCGCTGCGTGGTTCAGGAGGTGTCGCGCAGGGCTACGATCCGAAGGCAGCCAACCCGCAACGCACGTAGTCCCCCCGCGTGCTCGTGGATTCGTCGGTCTGGGTAGACTTTCTGCGCGGGGATGCTTTTCCTGAAACTGATTTCCTGGTCGTCGCGCTCGAGCGTGGAGATCCCGTCTGGATCGCGCCACCGATCCTGCAGGAAGTGCTTCAGGGGGCAGACACGCCGGAGCGATTCACCAAGTGGGACCGCACATTGGGGGAGCTGCCGATGCTGGCGGAGCCTGATCCGACGTTCTTGGCCCGTGACGCCGCGTATCTGTACGCGCGCTGCCGTTGGCGAGGCGTCACGCCACGGAGCGCAAACGACTGCCTCATCGCGCTCTACGCGGCACGCGCTGACATGCCATTGCTGCACAGGGATCGCGATTTCATCGCCATCGCCGAACTGGAGCCTCGCGTGAAATTGCTAGCTCCGTAGTAGAGTGCGGCCGGCGCACGAAAAGAGAGATCGTTATTTTCGGTTACGGAGTGATACGCCCTGGGATGCGCTGAGGTTCCGAGCTTACGCTCGTCAGCGAATGATCAAGGCAGTTTCGGTTCGGACATCAGCGCCAGCGTGTTGCCCTCAGTATCGTCAAAGTCCGCCAGCCATACTTCTCGATCGGCCAGCGTGGCGATCTTGTGCGGTTCCGTTCGGAATGCGGCCCCGCGTGATCTCAGGGTGTCGTGCATAGCTTGGATGTCTTCCACTGCGAAGTAGAGGATAGAGCCCGGGTGATCGAACCCCGGCTCCGGAGTGGACAGCATGAGCCGCACGCCGTTGCAATCGAAGAACGCCAACCGGGGCGGAGCGGCAAAGAGAAAGGGTAGCCCGAGAGTGTCGCGGTAGAAACGCACCGCGCGCTCGACGTCATGCGTACGCATCGATATCTGATGGATGCGCGAGAGACCGATTGCAGGTGTCATAGCGTCCTCCGGCCTGGCTAATAGTTAGCCTAGGCTAAATAAGTTATACTGCCGGAATGGCGTTACGCACAAGTGCAAATCAGAGGACCGTGGTCGCCGACGCCCTGCACTCCGCGGCCATCCACCTCCTGCGAGGTGTCCGGAAAGAGGACGAGCGCACTGGCGTGGGGCCGGCGCGGCTGTCGGCTCTATCGGTTCTCGTGTTCGCGGGTCCTACGCGGCTGACGGAACTCGCGCGAATCGAGCAAGTCAAGCCGCCAACGATGACGAAAGTCATTACCGGATTGGAGGCTGCGGGCTTGGTGAGACGCCGCGTTGATGCCGAAGATGCCCGTGCCGTCAGGCTGGAAGCGACGGCACGCGGCACGAAGTTGTTGCAGGAAGGCCGGCGGCGCAGAGTTGAGCGTCTCGCTTCTGCGCTTCAGCCACTCGCTTTCGACGAACTCGATGTCCTTGCGCGTGCCGCCGCTATTGTCGAGCGTGTATCCGCGACGATCTGAGATCGTTTGCTCGCACGCAAGGCGTGCTGCGGTGCGCAGCAGTGCGACGGCTTGGTACACCGTTACCCGCAAAATGCAGGAGAAGACAGTAGGATGCGAGCGCGGTGGGACGGCGTGTTACGCCTTGGGAAGCTTGACTGGTGCCCAGGAGAGGACTCGAACCTCCACGGGGGTTACCCGCTAGTACCTGAAACTAGTGCGTCTACCAATTCCGCCACCTGGGCAAGGCTCGGAAAGCGTCGAGGCGGGGCCGCCCCGAAAGAGCGGCGAACTCTACGCATCGGCGTCGGGAGTTGTCAATTTGAAGGCTAAGAGAAGTCGCGGCCATCTGGGTCGCCGCGATCGGCGTGGCGGTAGTGACCGTCACAAGGGCGGCCCGCCCGCCCGCAAAGCCGCCTCGGGCGGCAGCGGATCCGCCGCTCCCGGCCGCGTGGTCGAGGGCACGGTGAGCGCGCATCGCGCCGGCTACGGCTTCGTCCGCGTCGAAGGCCTGAAGGACAGCGTCTTCCTGCCGCCGCCCGAGATGCGCGGGCTCATGCACGGCGACCGCGTGCGCGTCGCGCTCGGTCGCGACGATCGCGACCGCTGGATCGGCGAGGTGCGTGAGGTCACCGGCCGGGGCATCAGCGCATTCCTCGGCACGCTCGAGATGCTCGGCCGAAGCGGCGCATGGGTGAGCGCGGTCGACCGGCGCGTGCAGCTTCGCTGCGCGGTATCGCCCGAGGATCTGAACGGTGCGCGCCACGGGGACTGGGTCATCGCCCGGATCGTGCGGCACGCCGGTTCCGCGAGCGTCGCGCAGGCGCGCATCGAGAAGCGTCTCGATCCGGATCGTCCGGTCGAGCTTGCGACCGAAGCGGCGATCGCGCGCTTCGATCTGCCGCACGAGTTTCCTGCGGCGGCACTGCGCGAAGCCAGGGCGTTCGGCGACAGCGTCGATGCGCGCGAAGCGGCGACGCGCGTCGATCTGCGCCATCTGCCGCTCGTCACGATCGACGGCGACGATGCGCGCGATTTCGACGACGCCGTGTATGCCGAAAGAGACCACAACGGTTTCCGGCTCATCGTCGCGATCGCGGACGTGAGCCATTACGTGCGTCCCGGTACGACGATCGATACCGCGGCGCTCGAGCGGGGCACGTCCGTGTACTTTCCGACGCGCGTGTTGCCCATGCTGCCGACGACGCTCTCGGACCATCTCTGCTCGCTCGCTCCCAAGGTCGATCGTCTGTGCTTCGCGGCGGACATGACCGTGTCGGCGCAGGGTGCACTGAAGTCCGCGCGCTTCTACCCGGCGGTGATGCGCTCGGCGGCCCGCCTCACCTACACGAAAGCGCATGCGGCGCTGTTCGAGGGCCGTCCAAGGGCGCGCGACGAGCTCGGGGTACCGGTCGAGAAGCTGCTGCCGCTCGTCGATGTGTTCCTCGCGCTGCAGAAAGCCCGCGCGCGTCGCGGTGCTCTCGATTTCGATGCGGCGGAGGCGGAGTTCCTCATCGACTCCGGCGGTCACGCGGTGCGCGGCATCGAGCTGCGCGCCCGCAATGATGCGCATCGGCTCATCGAGGAATGCATGATCCTCGCGAACGTCGCGGTCGCGCGCGAGCTCGAGCGCACGCGCACGGCGTCCTTGTACCGCGTGCACGGCAAGCCGGAGGAAGAAAAGCTCGGCAAGCTTACCGCTGCCCTGCGCGCACTCGGGATCGAGGCTCGCATTCCGGAGGAGGTCGCGCCGCGCGACCTGCAGGCGATCACGCGCCGGCTCGGCGATTCGGACGAGCGACCGTTCATCGAATCGCTGGTCGTGCGGGCCATGCCGCAGGCCGTGTACCAGCCGGCGAACATCGGCCACTTCGGGCTGGCACTGACGCAGTACGCGCACTTCACATCGCCCATCCGTCGCTATCCGGATCTGATCGTGCATCGCACGCTGAAGGCGCAGCTCTCGTCCGCCGATGCATCGGGCGCCCGGTACGAGGTCGGGCAACTCGGTGTGCTCGGCGAGAGTCTGTCGAAGCTCGAGAAGCGCGCGGACGAAGCCGACCGCTTCGTCTCCACTTTCCTGAAGTGTGCCTACCTGCGCGAGCGCATCGGCCAGACCTTCAAGGGCCTCATCACCACGGTCGTCGAATTCGGATGCTTCGTGCAGATCCTCGAAGTGGGCGTGGACGGGCTCCTGCACACGAGCGCGCTGCGCGACGACGACTACGTCATGGAGGACGACGCACACGGTTGGCGCGGGCTTCACCGCGGGCGACGTTTGCGCACCGGCGCCCACGTGCGCGTCGTCGTCACCAATGCAAATCCGGTCGAGGGTCTCGTCGACCTCGAGCTCGCGCCGGATGAGTAGTGTGCAGTCGGTCTACGGACTGCACGCCGTGCAGGCGCTGCTCGCGCGCCGTCCCGATCGCATCGTCGCGGTGCGCCTCGCCGAGTCGCGCGATGACCCGCGCGTGCGTCGCATCGAGGAGCTCGCGCGCCAGCACGGCGTGAGCGTGCAGCGCGTGGATCCTCGCGCACTCAAGCGCCTGCTCGGAGACGTTGCGCACCAGGGCGTCGTCGCGGACGTGCGGCCGCTGCCGCCGTGGACCGAAGATGATCTGCTCGACGCGCTCACACGAGTAACGGCACCGCTGCTGCTCGCGCTCGACGGCGTGCAGGATCCGCACAATCTCGGCGCGTGCCTGCGCACGGCCGATGCGTGCGGCGCGCTTGCGGTCATCGTCCCGAAAGATCGTGCCGCGCAGCTCACCCCGACCGTGCGCAAAGTCGCGGCGGGCGCGGCGGAGACGACGCCGGTCGTGGCCGTTACGAACCTCGTGCGATCGTTGAAGCTCCTGAAGGATGCCGGGATCTGGATCGTCGGCGCCGATGCCGAGGCGCCGAAGCTTGCGCAGGAGCTCGACCTGCGCGGCCCGCTCGCGCTCGTCCTGGGCGCGGAAGAGTCCGGCCTGCGTCGCCTCACCCGCGAAACCTGCGATGCCATCGTGCGCCTGCCGCAGCTCGGGTCCATCGAAAGTCTCAACGTGTCCGTCGCCGCGGGCATGCTCTTGTATGAAGCTCTGCGGCAGAGAACGCCCGCAAGTACCTGACCTTTCAACGTAAAGTCCCGGAAGGCGGCTTGCGGGCCGGCGCCCCGTCGATTACCATGCGCGCCCCTCTCACGAGGGGCCGGTCCGCGCGGACCGGGTCTCCTTGCCGCACCGACGCAAAGCCTCGCAGCGGGCGGCTTCAATCCGTAAGGAGGACACATGAGGCATTACGAGATCGTATTTCTGGTCCATCCGGATCAGAGCGAGCAAGTGCCGGCGATGATCGACCGCTACAAGGGCATGATCGGCGCCGGCAGCGGGCATATCCATCGCATCGAGGACTGGGGCCGGCGCCAGCTCACGTTCCCCATCGCCAAGGTCCACAAGGCGCACTACGTGCTCATGAACATCGAGTGCGATGCGAAGACGCTGAACGAGCTCACGGGCGCGTTCCGCTTCAGCGACGCGGTGCTGCGCCACCTCGTGGTCGCGATGGACTCGGCGGTCACCGAGCCTTCGCCGATGGCGAAGGCCGAAGAGGAGGAAGGCGAGGGCGGCGGGCGGCGGGACCGCCGGCGCGACGAGTCGCCGCTGCTCGAGGTCGAGGATGACGAACCCGTCGGCGAGAAGGTCTGACGGAGAAGCGAATGTCCGCAAAGCCGACGCGTGCGCGTATGGCAGCGCGACACTGGAACAGATATAAGGACGAGAAGTCATGAGCCGTTTTTCCCGACGCAAGAAGTTCTGCCGTTTCACCGCCGAGGGCGTGAAGTCCATCGACTACAAGGACCTCGCCACGCTCAAGGCCTACGTCAGCGAAACGGGCAAGATCGTTCCAAGCCGCATCACGGGCACGAAGTCGTTCTATCAGCGTCAGCTCGCCGTCGCGATCAAGCGCGCGCGCTTCCTGGCGCTGCTGCCCTACACCGATCAGCACTGAGCCGCCATGCAAGTCATTCTTCTGCAGAAGGTCGCCAACCTCGGCAACATCGGCGACCGCGTGAAGGTAAAGAGCGGCTTTGGTCGCAACTTCCTCCTGCCCCAGGGCAAGGCCACGGTCGCGACGCCCGACAACATCGCGAAGTTCGAAGCTCGCCGTACGGAGCTCGAGAAGCTCGCGCGCGAGCAGCTCTCTTCAGCAGAAGAACGAGCGGCGGCGATGAAGGACTTTCGCCTTCGCATCACCGCCAAGGCGGGCGCGGAGGGCAAGCTGTTCGGTTCGGTCGGCACCGCCGACATCGCCGAGGCCTGCTCGCGCGAGGGTTTCAACGTCGCGCGCAGCGAGGTTCGCCTGCCGACGGGACCGCTGCGAATGGTCGGCGAGCACGTCGTCGGCCTGCACCTGCATGCCGACATCGACGTCGCTCTGCCGGTGACGATCGTCGCCGAGGAATAGGCGCGAGCAGCGCAACGGGGGTTCGGTGACCGGCACAGCGAAAGCGCGCCGCGACTCGGTATCCGTCGTCGACGTTCGCACGCCGCCGCACTCCGTCGAAGCCGAACAGTCCGTGCTCGGCGGCCTGCTCATCGACCCGAATGCCTGGGACAACGTCGGCGACGTCATCCGGGCGAACGATTTCTATCGCCCCGATCACCGGCTGATCTTCGAGGCGATCGCCGCACTCGCTGCCGAAGCGAAGCCGTACGACCTCATCACGGTGTCCGAGGCGCTTGCGCGCATCGGCAAACTCGACGCGGCAGGCGGCGTTGCGTACCTCGGCACTCTCTCGCATGAGACGCCGACCGCGGCGAACGTGCGTGCCTATGCGGAGATCGTGCGCGAGCGCGCACTGCTGCGCCTGCTCATCCAGACCGGAACCGACATCGCCGCCTCCGCGCTCAGCAACGAAGGCGAGACGGCTCGCGATCTCGTCGAGCGCGCGGAGCAGCAGATCTTCGAGATCGCGGAGCAGGGCACGCGTCGTTCGAGTCCGCTCGTGCCGGCGCGCGACCTGTTGCCGCCTCTGATCGACAAGATCGACGAGTGGAACCGCAATCCAAGCTCGCTGCGCGGCCTGCCCACCGGCTTTGTAGATTTCGACCGTAAGACGGGCGGCTTGCGCGGCGGCGATCTGATCATCATCGCCGGCCGGCCGTCGATGGGTAAGTGCATCGTTTCGGGCAGTCGCATCCTGAATCCGCAAACCGGCGCCCTCGAGATGATCGACACGCTCGTACAAGAACGGCGCGCACAACTTGTCTCGCTGGACACCCGCGGTCGGCTACGGCCAGCCGAGGCTTCTGATTTCGTCGACGACGGCGTGAAGCCGGTCTACGAGCTGCGCACTGCGCTCGGCCGCCGCGTCGTCGTCACGGCATCTCATCCGTTCCTGACACCGAGCGGATGGCAACCGCTGGCAGCGCTGCGCGCCGGCGTGCACATCGCCGTTCCGCGCGTGCTGCCTTTCTTCGGCCACCGTAAATTGCCTGATTCGCTCGTGAAGCTTACTGCTTACTTCCTCACGGATGGCGGCCTGACGGACACTGTTCCGAAGTTCACCAACGCGAGGCCGCGCGTGCTGGAAGATTTCGTCGCGGCGGTCGGCCACTTCCCGGGTATGCGGTGCCGGATCGAGACGAGCCAAGGAACGCGAACGGCGACGGCCAATGTCGTGCGGGATCTGAATGCGATCGGTGCGGCACGTCGCGCGTTCGGGGAGCGTTTTCAACGTACCTTGAGGGCGGCGGGCTGGGCGCTGCATGCGCTGGCACGAGCGCTCGGAGTCACACCTGCTGCGGTGTATGCATGGAAGGCCGGGATGAGCGCGCCTGCGGCTGCCTTGCTGCCGCGACTCAGCGCACTGGGCTTAGACATCTCAAGCTCCCCCGGCTCGGTGTCCATTCATAAGAACGGCGACAATCCGGTCACGCAATGGCTCGTTACGCTCGGCCTCTGGGGGAAATCGGCGCATACCAAGCGCGTGCCTGATGTGATCTTCGAACTCTTGCGCGAGCAGCTCGCGTTGTTCCTGAATCGCGCGTTCGCCTGCGACGGCAGCATCTACGTACAGAACGACGATCAACCGGCCATTTCCTATTCGACGGTCAGCGAGCCGTTGGCGCGCGACATTCAGCACTTGCTGCTGCGTTTCGGGATCATCGCGAAGCTCCGGTTTCGGCAGATCCGCTATCGCGACACCCGGCGTGCGGCGTTCGAGCTGCGCGTGGTGCGACAGGAGGACATCGCACGCTTCGTGCGCGAAATAGGCATGTTCGGCAAGGAGCTGGCGGCTGCGAAAGCACTCCGCGTCAGCTCGGCGAAGCGCCCGAAGGTCAATCTCGACGTGATTCCGCGTGATATTTGGGCGCTTATCGTGCAGAAGAAGGGCGAGCGCACGTGGAGCGACCTGGCGGCAGCACTCGGGCTGGGCGAGAACGCCAACCTACACGTCGGAAAGCGCGGCTTGAGCCGGCCGCGGCTGCGGCGAATCGCGGAGCTGCTCGGCGATGCCGACCTCGCAGATGTCGCGTCGAGCGACATCTATTGGGATCGCATCGAGGCGATCGACTACGTGGGCGAGCGCCAGGTCTACGACCTGACGGTGCCCGTGCACCGCAATTTCGTTGCCGAGGACGTTGTCGTGCATAACACGACGCTCGCCGTGAACATGGCCGAGAACGCGGCGCTCGATCAGAAAACGCACGCCAGCGTCGCGATCTTCAGCATGGAGATGCCCGCGGATCAGTTGCTGATGCGCATGATGGCTTCGCTCGGCCGCGTACCGCTCTCGAGCATCCGCAACGGCCGCATGTCCGACGAGGATTGGGTGCGGCTCACGGGCGCAACGCAGCAGCTTGGCGGCTCCAAGATCTTCATCGACGAAACACCCGCGCTGACGCCGACGGAGCTGCGCGCTCGGGCGCGGCGGATCAAACGCGAACACGACTTGCATCTCGTCGTCGTTGATTACCTGCAACTCATGTCGGTACCGGGTACGCAGGAGAACCGCGCAACGGAAATCGCGGAAGTCTCACGGGGCCTGAAAGCGCTGGCGAAGGAGCTCAAGGTTCCCGTGATTGCGCTGTCGCAGCTGAATCGCGCTGTCGAGCAGCGTGAGCACAAGAAACCCGTCATGTCCGATCTCAGAGAATCAGGCGCGATAGAACAGGAAGCAGACATGATCCTGCTCATCTATCGCGACGAGGTGTACAACAAGGACACTCCCAAAAAGGGCGAAGCGGAGATCGATCTCGCAAAGCACCGCAACGGCGAGACCGGGAGTATCAGGCTCACATTCAGGGGCGAGATCACGAAGTTCGAGAGCTACCAGGACCCTGCCTACGCCGAGGGCATCTTGCGGTGAGCCGGCTCATCCGGGCCGTCATCGACACGCAGGCGCTTCGCAGTAATCTCGGCACGCTCCGCCGCAGCGCACCCCGCGCGCGCGTCATGGCCGTAGTGAAGGCCAATGCGTACGGACACGGACTCGTGCCGACGGCTCTCGCGCTGGGGGACGCCGACGCATTCGCGGTGGCGCGCCTCGAAGAGGCCATTGCGCTTCGCGGCGCCGGCGTTTCACGGCCGATCGCGTTGCTCGAGGGAGTCTTCAGCGCCGAGGATCTCGCCGAAGCGGCGCATCACCAAGTGGAGCTCGTCGTCCACGATGCACAGCAGATCGAGCTGCTCGAGCACTACCGGGGACCGCGCGCCTTCGTCGTCTGGCTGAAGGCGGACACGGGCATGAACCGTCTCGGTTTCCGTCACGACGAATTCGCATCCGCGCTCGCACGCCTGCGAGGCCTCAAGAACGCAGCTGCCGAGATCCGCATCCTCACGCACCTGGCGTGCGCGGATGACACCGGCAGCGAGATGACGCGCGAGCAGCTCGAGCGATTCCGCAATCTCACTCGCGGGCTCAAGCACACCACCAGCATCGCCAACTCCGCCGGCATCCTCGGTTGGCCCGATGCGCACGGAGACTGGGTGCGCCCGGGTATCGCTCTCTACGGGATCAGTCCGTTTCCGGACAAGCGCGGCGCGGACCTGGGGCTTACACCCGTGATGACGCTCGAGACGCGCGTCATTGCACTACGCAGCGTGAAGCGCGGCGAGACTGTCGGTTACGGCGCCACCTGGAGCACCGAGCGCGATTCGACGATCGCGATCGCAGCAGCGGGCTACGGCGATGGGATCAGACGCGCTCTACCGAACGGCACGCCGGTTCTGGTCGACGGCAAACGAGCTTCACTCGCGGGACGCGTGTCGATGGACATGATCGCGATCGACGTGACTCATCTGCCGAACACGAAGGCCGGCGATCGCGTCGTGCTGTGGGGGCCTGAGCTTCCCGTCGAAGAGATCGCGGCGCGCGCGGGCACGATCGGCTATGAACTCGTCTGCGGCGTGAGCCAGCGCGTGCCGTTCGAGTACCGCTAGAAGGAGGGAAGATGAGACGCACACTTGCTGGGCGTGTCCGGTTCGCAATCCTCGCTGGCTTCTGTCTCGCCGCCATGCTTGCTGCAAGCTGTGCGACTCAGCCGTTGCAGGCAGATGCTGACGTACCAGGCTTCTTCTCTGGTCTGCTCCACGGTTTTGTCATCTTCTTCAGTCTCATCGGCAGCATCTTCACCGACTACCGGATCTATGCGTTTCCGGCGGTCCTGGGTGGGGCCGGCGCCAGCAGTGGATGAGCGCGTGACGAAAGCGCAGCGTCAGGCTTCGAAGAAGCCCATCTTCACGCCGGCGAGCTGGATCACGTCGTTGTCGCTGAGCCGCGTCGCCTGCGCGCCGATCGGGGTGCCGTTCAGAAGCGGAGAATTGTTTTCCTTCTCGCCGCCGTCGACGTGCACGATGAAGTAACCGTCCGAGCGACGCGTGATCGCTGCGACCTGTACGCCCGGCCGTCCGAGCGTCGTCAGTGCCTTACTGAGCTCGAGCTCGCGACCCGCGAACGCACCGGAGAGCACCTGAAGTTTTGCCTTCTTGAGCGCGATCTGTCCGTCGGAGAGCGCCCTGCGGGCACCGGATGCGCTTGCGCTGGGAGCCACCTGTTCCGCCGCCGCGCGGAGCCTCTCGAGCGGTCGCGCCGACGGCTGGATCACCATGGTCTTCTCGAACTCATCCTGCTGCTCGTCGTCCTCGACGAAGCGAAGCTGGTGGTGGCCGACCGTGATCACGTCGCCGTGCTGGAGCGCGTGCTTCTTGATCAGCTTGCCGTTGACGTACGTTCCGTTCGTGCTGTTGAGATCCTCGAGGAACGAATCGTTGAGGATGTTGATGATCAGCGAGTGATGTCCGCTCACCGCGGGATTGTCGATCCGGATGTCGTTGTCCGGGAGCCGGCCGATGGTGTAGCGCTCCTTATTCATGTTGTATTCGGCCATCACCGTGCCATCCAGGCTCAATACCAACCTAGCCATGCGACTGCCTCACCTTCAGCCGAACCAGCCGAGGATTTTGTCAAATATACGTCTCTGAGCCGGGAAGCCGTCGAGGACGTGCGCCATCACGACCGAGACGTTATCTCGACCCCCGTTATCGTTCGTCAACTGAATCAACTGCTTAGCGACGTTATCCAGATTAGCACCAAAGGTGCTTATCGTTAAGTGGATGTCTTCGTCCTCCACCATATCGGAAAGCCCGTCCGAGCACAGGACGTAGTAATCGCCTTTCTGCACGGGCACTTCCTGAACCTCGATTTCCACGTTCGACTCGACGCCGAGCGCACGGGTCACGTAGTTCTTGTTGGCCGCCCGCTGTGCTTCCTCGGCAGAATAGAAACCGCGATCGACCAGCTCCTGCAGCAGCGAGTGGTCCATCGTCACCTGCTCGAACTTCTCGCTGCGCAGCCGGTAGACGCGGGAATCTCCCACGTGGGCGATCGTGACCTTGTTATCGAAAAACAGCGCGGTCACGACCGTCGTACCCATACCTTCGCACTGCGGCTGCGTGCGCGCGGTCTGGTAGATGATCTTGTTCGCGCGGTGAATGGCGTCGCGAAGGATGATGCTGGGCCGGGAGAGGCCGGACTCGCGATCGGCGGAGTCGAGGGCCTCCCGGTCGAACGATTCGCGCACGAGGTTGACGATCGTTTTGACCGCGATGCCGCTTGCGACCTCGCCTGCGTTGTACCCGCCCATCCCGTCGGCAAGCACGAGAAGGCCGATGTCCGGATCGAAAGCAATTGTGTCCTCGTTGTGCTCGCGCACCTTGCCCGTGTCGCTGAGCCCGACGCAGCGTAGCTTGCCGCGCACGCTCATCGCCGTGCTCCGGCTCGCACGATTGAAGCGATGCGAATACGGTCAACGCTCACTGAAAAACCGTGCTCCACATCGCAAAATCGACCTGTACGCCCCCGGTTGCGCGGTCCCGCCTGAAGGTTGCATAAGCTAGCATTGGCCCAATCAGTGTCGGTGCGGCTGGTCACAAATCCACTCCGGCCCGCAATGATTGACGCTCCCCCTCGATAAGTCGGCGGTGCGCATCCTAAGGCAAATGTGAGCGCTTCCGCATCGGCGAATGATCGAAATGGCCCGTCCGAACCTCATTTTCATCTGCAGCGCCTGCGGTGGGGAGACCCTGAAATGGCAGGGTCAATGCCCGCATTGCGGCGAGTGGAACTCCCTCGAGCAGCGCGCGGCGAGCCGACCGGCAAAAAAAACCACGCCGCGCGCTCCCGCGACCACCAGCCGCCTCGGCGAGCCTGCCGGAGAGAGCGGCGGGCGGCTGCCGACCGGGCAGGAGGAGCTCGACCGAGTACTGGGGGGAGGCATCGTACCCGGTTCGGTCGTGCTGCTTGGAGGCGATCCGGGTATCGGGAAGTCGACACTTCTTCTACAGGTGGCCGCGCACATCGCGGCTTCGCGGCCGGTGCTCTATGCGAGCGGCGAGGAATCGGTGGCACAGGTCGCCTTGCGCGCCCGGCGACTTGGGCTCGGGGCGGGAGCCCTCGACTTCGTGACGGAGAACGAGCTCGATGCCGTGCTGCAGCTCGCGTCTGAACAGAAGTCCGCGCTCCTGGTCATCGACTCCATCCAGACCGTGCAGACGAGCGCGGTCGCCTCGAGCGCGGGTGCGGTCACGCAGCTGCGCGAGTGCACGGCCGCGCTCGTGCGCTTCGCGAAGGCGAGCTCGACCGCGGTTTTCATCATCGGGCACGTCACGAAGGAGGGGACCATCGCCGGTCCGCGGGTGCTCGAGCATCTCGTCGACACGGTGCTGTACTTCGAAAGCGATGTGGGCAGCCGTTACCGCATCGTGCGGGCAACGAAGAATCGTTTCGGGGCTGTGAACGAGCTGGGCTTTTTCGCGATGACAGAAGGCGGGCTCAAGGAAGTCAGGAACCCGGCCGCCATCTTTCTTGCCCGCGCGCCGGAACCGGCGGCAGGCAGCATCGTCACGGTGACCCGCGAGGGCGGCCGCCCGCTTCTCATCGAGCTGCAGGGACTCGTGGATCGCATGCGCTTCGGCGCGCCGCGCCGCATCGCTCAAGGCCTCGACGCAAACCGCGTGGCCATGCTGCTGGCCGTGCTCCATCGTCACGGTGGGCTCTCGCTCCAGGAGCACGACGTGTTCGTGAACGTCGTCGGTGGCATCCAGATCGGCGAGACAGGCTGGGATCTGCCCGTCGCTCTGGCGCTCGCCTCGAGCCTGAAGGATCGGCCGCTGCCGCACTGCGTGATCGCGTTCGGCGAGATCGGCCTCACGGGCGAGGTGCGCCCGGTCGCCTACGGCGATGAACGGCTCCGCGAGGCGCAGAAGCAGGGGTTCAGCCGCGCGATCGTGCCGCGCGACAACATGCCGCGGCGCGCGTTGCAGGGTCTCGCCGTGACCGGTGTATCACGGGTTGACGAGGCGCTCGGCGCTGCGTTCGCTGCCTGACGAAGTCGCCGCGTAGACGCGGACCGTGCGGATCGTGTTATCGCCCATCTGCAGGATCTCGAACCGGTAGGGCCCGACCTGCAGCGCGGTGCCGGGCTGCGGGATCGTCTCGAGCTGCTCGAGCAGAAAACCGTTCAGCGTCTTGGGCCCTTCGGTCGGCAGCTGCCACTGGAGCGCGCGGTTCAATGCGCGGATCGTCGCGCTCGCATTGACGATGTAGACGCCCGCCCGCTCCGTGTGCACGTCCTTGTGGATGACCGTGGCCGGATCGGTCGTGAACTCCCCGACGATCTCCTCGAGCAGATCCTCCAGCGTCACGAGGCCCTCGATGTCCCCGTACTCGTTGACGACGAAGGCGAGGCGTCGCCGTGCCTTCTGAAAGTTCGCAAGCTGCACGGTGAGCGATGTGCCTTCGGGCACGAAGTACGGCTCGCGGCCGCGCGCGATCTCGATCAGCTTGTCCTTGTCGAACGTGCCGCGGGCGAGCTCGTGCGCGACCCGCTTCATGTGCAGGAGGCCGATCGCGTTGTCGAGCTCGCGCTCATATACAGGAAGGCGCGTGTGCGGCGTCTGCCGGATCCGCGCGAGGATGTCTTCCCAGTCGTCTGCGATGTCGATCCCGGCGATCTCCTGCCGCGGAATCATGATGTCGTTGATCGTCACGCGTTCGAGGTCGAGGATCGACAGCAGCATCTGCCGGTGACGCGCCGGAATCAGCGGGCTCGCTTCCATGACCACCGTCCGTAACTCGTCGCTGGAGAGCGCGTGGCTGCCGCGGCTCGCCTTGACGACGCCGAACAGCCGCAGAAAGCCGTATGCCGCGTGATTGGTGAACCATAGCACCGGCTGCGACACCCATACGAGCGCGCGATAGATGAACGCCGAGCCGAGCGCGGTCGACTCGGAATGGCTCGCTGCGAAGATCTTCGGGGCAAGCTCGCAGAACACGATCATGACCACTGTCAGCACGATGCCCGTGATGGGCAGCGCGAGCTCGTAGCCGCTGCGCTGCGCGAGAATGGTGGCGAGCTGCGATGCGAACACGCTCGCGGCGGCGAGGATCACGAGGTTCACGCCGAGCCAGTCGTCCGGCTTCTGCAGCAGGCGCTCGAGCACCCGCGCGGCGCGCTGCCCAGCCTGGGCACGGTGCCGGATGCGATAGCGATTCACCGCCAGCATCGCGACTTCGGTGCCGGAAGAGAACGCGATGACGCTCAGGAGGGCGAGAAGGGAGATCAGCAGAACGGAGGTCGGTGCATTGTTCACGGGTGTAGTCCCGGGCGAGTGCGAGAGACAGCCAGGCAGGCAATAGGATAGGGGAGCCTGTAGCCTGTAGCCTTCTCGTTCCGACCGGTGGGCGGAAGGCGGAAGCCGGTCGCCTGATTCCCCAGCGTTATCAACATGTTCGACAATCTCTCCGAGCGCCTGACGCGCACCGTCAACTCTCTTCGTGGCCGCGGGCGCATCACCGAGGAGAACGCGACCGAGGTCCTGCGCGACGTGCGGGTTGCGCTGCTCGAAGCGGACGTCGCGCTGCCGGTCGTCAAGGGCTTCATCGATGCCGTGAAGTCGAAGGCGCTCGGCGAGGAGGTCGCAACGAGCCTCACGCCGGGGCAGGCCTTCATCGGGATCCTTCACCGCGAGCTCATCGCGCTCATGGGCGGCGCGCGCGCGGGATTCAGCCTTCGGGCGCAGCCGCCGATCGTGGTGCTGCTCGCAGGTCTTCAGGGTGCGGGCAAGACGACGACGGCGGCAAAACTCGCCCGCTGGCTCATCGAGCGCGAGAAGAAGCGCGTGCTGCTCGTCAGCACCGACGTGCGTCGTCCCGCTGCGATCCTGCAACTCGAACGCCTCGCGACGCAGGTCGAGTCCGGCTTCTACGAGGCGGAGGCGGGCTCGACGCCGAGTGCGATTGCGCGCGCGGCGCTCGAGCAGGCGCGTCGCACGGTGAGCGACGTGCTGATCGTGGACACCGCCGGCCGGCTGCACGTCGATCGGGAGATGATGGATGAGGTGCACGAGATCGACGCCGCGGTCGGCGCGAACGAACGGCTGTTCGTCGTCGATGCGATGGCCGGGCAGGATGCGGTGAATGCGGCACGCGCATTCGGCTCCGCCCTCGATCTGACCGGCATCGTTCTGACGAAGGCCGACGGCGATGCGCGGGGCGGCGCGGCGCTCTCGGTGCGACACATCACGGGCAAGCCGATCGTGTTTCTCGGCGTCGGGGAGAAGACCGAAGCGCTCGAGCCGTTCGACCCCGAGCGCATGGCGTCGCGGATTCTCGGCATGGGCGACGTCGTGGCGCTCGTCGAACAGGTGCAGCGCGATGTCGATGCGCGCGAGGCCGAGCGCATCGCCCGCACGGTCGTCAAGGGCAAGGTCTTCGACATGACCGACCTGCGCGGCCAGCTCGAGCAGGTGCGGTAGCTGGGTGGTGTGCGCGCGCTCCTCGCCAAGCGTCCGACGGCTGCAACCCAGCGGGCGGTCTCCGTCGACCAGGGCGACCGGGAGCTGCGCCGTCAGGTCGCCATCATCGATTCGATGACGGTCAAAGAGCGGCGCCGGCCGGGCATCATCGATGGGTCGCGCCGCCGGCGGATCGCCCGAGGCGCGGGGGTGCAGGTCCAGGACGTAAACCGGCTCCTGAAGCAGTTCCTGGAGATGCAGAGGATGATGAAGAGCGTGAAGGGCGGCCGGCTCGATCGCATGCTGGGCGCCATAAAGGGAAAGACCCCTCCGGGCTTTCTCCCGTAGGTCCATTTGCGTAGAATCCGCGCTCTTTTTGGGCGCCCCCGCCCACGGCAATCAGCTGGAGAGCAGCGAGATCATGGTAACCATTCGCCTGACCCGGCGCGGCGCGCGGAATCAGCCCTTCTTCCACGTCATGGTGACGGACAGCCGCAAGCGCCAGGGCGGCGCGAGCCTCGAAAACGTCGGATATTTCAACCCCATCGCGCGGCGGGGCGAGCAGAAGCTCAAGCTCGACCTGCCGCGCATCGACTATTGGGTCGGCAAGGGCGCGCAGCAGTCGGATCGCGTGCGCACGCTCGTGGCGTCTTATCGGAAGCAGGCTACCGTCTGAAGTCGGCTGAGGGCCGAGGGCTGTGAGTCCACGGGCCGAGTGGGTCGAGATGGGGCGGATCGGTGCGCCTTTTGGTGTGAAGGGCTGGATGCACGTGGAGTCCTACACGGACCCGCCCGGCGAGCTCCTGAAGTACGTCGCCTGGAGCCTGAAGGGCGCGGGCGAGGAGCGCACTGAGCGCCAGGTGATCGAGGGGCGCGCACAGGGCAAGGGCCTCGTGGTGCGCCTCGCGGGCGTGGGCGATCGTGACGCGGCGGCCGCGCTGCGCGGATCGGTTGTGGAGATTGCGCGCGCGAATCTGCCTGCGACGGGTGCGCGGCAGTTCTACCGCGCCGACCTCGTGGGGCTCGCGGTGCGCAATCTTGACGGAGCGGAGCTCGGGGTGCTCGAGCACTTCGTCGATGGACCGGCGCATGCGGTGATGGTGGTGCGCGGCGCGCGGGGCGAGCACTGGGTGCCGGCGACGCCGGTGCACATCCGCGAAGTGCGGCTCGACGCGGGCGTCATCGTCGTGGATTGGCCAGTCGAGCTCGAGGATCCGGGCTGATGCGCATCGAAGTCGTCACGCTGTTCCCGGACATGATCCGGGGCGCGCTCGAGTTCGGCATCGTCGGTCGCGCGATCGACCGCGGCCTCCTCGCCGTCGGGACGGAAGACCCCCGCGGGCACACGAGCGACGTGCATCGTACGGTGGACGACCGGCCGTACGGCGGCGGGCCCGGGATGGTTCTCAAGCCCGAGCCGATGCTGGCGGCGATTCGAGCGGCGCACGCGCGGAGCCCATCGGGGAGCGTGCGGGTGCACCTCTCGGCGCAAGGCGAGCTGCTCGATGCGCGGATCGCGCGCGAGCTCGCAGCTCTGCCCGGGCTCGTGCTCGTGGCGGGGCGATACGAAGGAATCGACGAGCGGATCGTCGAGCTCGGCGTCGATCGGGAGCTGTCGATCGGCGACTACGTGCTCTCGGGCGGCGAGCTCCCGGCGCTCGTGCTGATCGATGCAGTGGCGCGGCTCCTGCCGGGCGCGTTAAATGACGAACGCTCGAGCGAAGAGGAGTCCTTCAGCGACGGGCTTCTCGACTGGCCGCACTACACGCGGCCGGAAACGTTCGAGGGTTCTGCGGTGCCGGCCGTGCTGATGTCCGGCAACCATGCCGACATCCGCCGGTGGCGGTTGCGTGAAGCGGTGGTCCGCACCTGGCGGCGCCGGCCGGACCTGATTGTGAAGCGCGCGCTCGCTCCCGAGGCGAGCCGCCTGCTGAGCGAGTACCTCGGGAAAAGGTGAAAGACCCATGAGCAAGATCATTCAGGAAATCGAAAAAAGGCGCATGACGCGCAAGGTGCCGGACTTCAATCCGGGCGACACCGTCGTCGTGCAGGTCAAGGTGACCGAGGGAGACCGCGAGCGCGTGCAGGCCTACGAGGGCGTGGTGATCGCGAAGAGCAATCGCGGCCTGAACTCCTCGTTCACCGTTCGCAAGATTTCGCACGGTGAAGGCGTCGAGCGCGTCTTCCAGACCCACAGCCCTGCAATCAGCGACGTGTCCGTGAAGCGGCGCGGCAACGTGCGGCGGGCGAAGCTGTACTACCTGCGCGATCTTTCCGGCAAGGCGGCACGGATCGAAGAGAAAGTCTGAAAGACGTGATGCTCCGCCATCTGCTGATGCTCGTCGTGGCGCTCGGGGCCACGGCATCGGCTATGGCGGTACCCGACCTCTCGGCTGTAAAACTGCCGCCGGGGTTTGCGATCGAGACGTGGGTTTCCGACGTACCGAACGCGCGTTCGATGACGCTCGGCGCCGAAGGCACGCTGTTCGTCGGCACACGCACGGCGGGCAAGGTGTACGCCGTGCGGAACATCGGAGGCGACAAGCGCGACGTCGTAGAGATTGCGTCCGGCCTCAACATGCCGAACGGCGTGGCGTTTCGCGACGGCGATCTCTACGTCGCCGAAACTCACCGCATCGTCCGCTACGACGAAGTCGAATCGAAGCTTGCCGCGCCGCCGAACCCGGTCGAGGTCGCTCAGCTTCCGACCGAGCGGCATCACGGCTGGCGCTATCTTGCATTCGGGCCCGACGGCAAGCTGTACGTACCGCTGGGTGCGCCGTGCAACGTGTGCGAGCGCTTCGCGACGATCGAGCGCATGAACGCGGACGGGTCGGGGCGCGAGACCGTGGCGCGCGGTGTCCGCAACAGCGTCGGCTTCACCTGGCATCCGCGCACCGGCGAGCTGTGGTTCACCGATAACGGGCGCGACCTGCTCGGTGACGACGTTCCGCCAGACGAGCTCAACCGGCTCGCAAAGGCCGGGGCCCACTTCGGCTTTCCGCATTGCCACGGCGGCTCGATCGTCGACACCGAGCTCGGCAAGCCCGGCGCCTGTGCTCAGTACGTGCCGCCCGTGCAGAAACTCGGTCCGCACGTCGCCTCGCTCGGCGTGAAGTTCTACAGCGGTACGACGTTTCCGAAGGAATACCGGGGTCAGCTTTTCATCGCCGAGCATGGCTCGTGGAATCGCAGCGCGCCGATCGGCTATCGCATCACGCACGTGCGCCTCGAGGGGAACCGCGCGGTGAGTTACGAGCCGTTCGCGACCGGCTGGCTCGGCGCAGACGGTAAACCGAGCGGCAGGCCGGTCGACCTGCTCGTGCTCGATGACGGCTCGATGCTCGTGTCGGACGATCACGCCGGGGCGATCTACCGCGTGAGCTGGCGAGGCTGACATGGGAGTCATCGCCTCCGTCCTGCACTTTCTCTGGCGCGGCCTGGATGGGTTGCGCAAGTTCCTGCATCTGATCCTGCTGCTCGTCCTCTTCGGCCTGGTAATCGGCGCGCTGCGCGTCTCGATTCCGGCTATCCCGCACAAGGCGGCGCTCGTCATCGCGCCCGAAGGCGAGATCGTCGAGCAGCTCTCCGGCGATCCGATCGAGCGGGCCATCGAGGAGGCGCGCGGCCGGGGGCGCGCCGAGACGCTGCTCTGGGATCTGACCGATGCGATCCGCGCGGCCGTCAAGGACGAGCGCATCCCGGTGCTCGTGCTCGATCTCGAATATTTCGCCGGGGCCGGTCAGCCGACACTCGAGGAGCTCGCGCGCGCGGTGTCCGAGTTCCGCGCCAGCGGCAAGAAAGTCATCGCGCACGGCACGCTGTTCCTGCAGGACCAGTACTACCTCGCCGCGCACGCGGACGAGCTGTACCTCGACCCGATGGGCATCGTGCTCATCGACGGATACGACCGCTACCGCATGTACTTCAAGGAGGCGCTCGAGAAGCTCGGAGTGGAGGTCAATGTCTTTCGCGCCGGGAAATTCAAGAGCGCAGTGGAGATCTTCGTTCGCGACGACATGTCTCCCGAGGAGCGCGAGGAAGCCCGCGCATATCTCGCCTCACTCTGGAGCACGTACCGGAACGCGATCGCGAAGGTGCGCAAGCTAGACCCTGAAGCGCTCTCGGGCTATACGGCGTCGCTCGGTCCGGCGGCCGTCGAGACCAAGGGCGATCTCGCCGGCATCGCCCTGAAGGCGGGGCTCGTGACCGGCCTCAAATCGCGGCTCGAGGTGGAGAAGCGGCTCATCGGGCTCGTGGGCGAGGACGAGAACGAAGGCTCCTTCCAGGGCGTCTCGCATGCCGATTACGTGCGCGTCCTGCACGCCGAGAAGAAACTCTCGGCGGACGGCAGACCTCGCGTGGCCGTCGTGGTGGCCGCCGGCGAGATTCTGGACGGCGAGCAACCCCCGGGAACCATCGGCGGTGAATCGACCGCGCGGCTCGTGCGCCAGGCGCGGCTCGACGAGGACGTGCGCGCGCTCGTGGTGCGCATCGACAGCCCGGGCGGCAGCATGTTCGCCTCCGAGGAGATCTACCGGGAAATCCTTGCGGTCAAGGTGGCCGGCAAGCCGGTGGTCGCATCGATGGGCGACCTTGCGGCATCGGGCGGCTATTACATCGCGGCGCCGGCCGACGAGATCTACGCGAGTCCCGCAACCGTCACGGGCTCGATCGGTGTGTTCGCCGTCATCCCGACGCTGGGTCGCACGCTGGACAAGCTCGGCGTCAACGTCGACGGCGTCGGCACGACCCCGCTTTCCGGCCAGCTGCGCCTCGATCGTCCGCTCGGCGACGACGT
This sequence comes from Gammaproteobacteria bacterium, assembly GCA_052389755.1. GTDB lineage: Bacteria > Pseudomonadota > Gammaproteobacteria > Steroidobacterales > Steroidobacteraceae > JBQTHP01. Next base: position 21,705 of record JBQTHP010000020.1, on the reverse strand, counting down.
TCGCGCGCTCTTGCAGTCGAGTGTCGAGCGCAGCTATGAAGAGTTCCTCGAGCGCGTTGCGAAGGGCCGCAGGAAGACGCGCGACGAGGTGGACCTCATCGCGCAGGGACGCGTGTGGTCGGGCGCGGATGCGCAGCGCATCGGCCTCGTCGACACGCTCGGCTCGTTCGATGCCGCGGTGAAGGCGGCCGCGAAACGCGCCAGGATCACCGACTACGAGGTCGATTTCATCGAGCCGGAGCTCTCCTGGGCGCAGGAGCTCGCTCTGCAGGTGAAATCGTCGCTCGTGCGGCTTGCCGTGCAGACGGACGGTCGCGCGCGCTCGATGGCGCACACCTTGCACCGCCTGCGTCCACTTCACCGCGAGCTCGAACGCGTGGCCCGCTTCGCGGAGCCCTACAGAGCGTACGCGTACTGTTTCTGCGCAGCACCCTAGGGCTCCGCTGGCTAGAGGCTACAGGCTACAGGGAAGAGCGCCCGGTTCTACGTCGTCTCTATCTCTTCCCTGTAGCCTGTAGCTTGTAGTCTGTAGCCTCCTAGATCGTGGCCCAATCCAGGATGACCTTCCCCGACTGCCCCGACCCCATCGTCTGAAAGCCGCGCTCGTATTCCTGGATCGGAAAGTGGTGCGTGATGATCGGCTCGAGCGAGAGGCCGCTCTGCAGCATGCTCGCCATTTTGTACCAGGTCTCGAACATCTCGCGGCCGTAGATGCCCTTCAGCGTGAGCCCCTTGAAGATCACCTGATTCCAGTCGATCGCGGTTTCATCGGGCGGAATGCCGAGGATCGCGACCGAGCCGCCGTGATGCATGGTGCGCAGGAGGTCGCGAAACGCGGCGGCGTTGCCCGACATCTCGAGGCCGACGTCGAATCCCTCCTGCATGCCCAGGTCCTGCATCGTCCGATCGAGCGAATCGCGCGAGACGTTGATCGCGCGGCTTGCGCCCATCTTGCGCGCGAGCTCGAGCCGGTAGTCGTTGACGTCGGTGATCACGATATGGCGCGCGCCGACGAAGCGGGCGACGGCGACCGCCATGATGCCGATGGGACCCGCGCCGGTGATGAGCACGTCCTCTCCGACCATGTTGAAGGCGAGGGCGGTGTGCGTCGCGTTGCCGAACGGATCGAGGATGGCTGCGATGTCGTCCGTGATGCTGTCCGACAACTTGAACGCATTCGACGCCGGCAGCGACAGGTACTCCGCGAACGCACCGGGTCGATCGACGCCGACACCGACCGTGTTGCGGCACAGATGCCGCCGGCCCGCCCGACAGTTGCGGCAATACCCGCACGTTACGTGGCCTTCGCCCGAGACGCGATCGCCGACATTCAATCCGCGCACTTCCGATCCGAGCTCGACGATGCGGCCGCAGTACTCGTGCCCGACTGCCATCGGCACGCGGATCGTCTTGGCGGCCCACGCATCCCACTTGTAGATGTGCATGTCGGTGCCGCAGATCGCGGTCTTGGCGATCTCGATCAGCACGTCGTTCGGTCCGACCTTGGGCTCGGGAATCTCCTCGAGCCAGATGCCCGGCTTCGCCTCCTTCTTGACGAGAGCCTTCATCGCGCACCCTTGATGATCCCGAGCTCGCGGCCCGCGAGCGAAAACGCTTCGATCGCACGGTCGAGCTGCTCGCGCCCGAGGGCGGCGGACATCTGCGTGCGGATGCGCGCCTGGCCCTTCGGCACGACGGGAAACGAAAAGCCGATCACGTAGACGCCGAGCTCGAGCAGCCGATCGGCCATGCGCGCCGCGAGGGCCGCATCGCCGATCATCACCGGGATGATCGGGTGCTCGCCCGGTTTCAGATCGAAACCCGCCGCGGCCAGGCCGGCGCGGAAATGACGCGCGTTTTCGAACAGGCGAGTGCGCAGCTCCGGCGCGTCGTCGATGAGCTCGAGCACTCGCAAGCTCACGCCCGCGACCACCGGCGGAATGCTGTTCGAGAAAAGGTAGGGCCGCGAGCGCTGACGCAGCCACTCGACGACCTCGCGCCTCGCCGCGATGAAGCCGCCGCTGCCGCCGCCGAGCGCCTTGCCGAGAGTGCTCGTCACGATGTCGATCCGATCTGCCACCCCGCAGTGCTCGGGTGTTCCACGGCCGCGCGGACCCATGAAGCCGGTCGCGTGCGAATCATCCACCATGACGAGCGCGTCGTAGCGATCGGCAAGCTCGCAGATCGCGCGGAGGTTCGCGATCGTGCCGTCCATCGAGAACACTCCGTCGGTTGCGATGAGGCGCGTGCGTGCGCCGCGCGCTTCCCTGAGGCAGCGCTCGAGCTCGCCCATGTCGCTGTTCGCGTAGCGGTACCGCTGCGCTTTGCAGAGGCGGACGCCGTCGATGATGCTCGCGTGATTGAGGGCGTCGGAGATGACCGCGTCCTGCTCGTCGAGCAGCGTTTCGAAGAGACCGCCATTCGCGTCGAAGCACGAGGAATAGAGGATCGAGTCCTCGAAGCCGAGGAAGCTCGCGAGGCGCTCCTCGAGCTGCTTGTGCACGCTCTGAGTGCCGCAGATGAAGCGCACGGACGCCATGCCGTAGCCGAATCGATCGAGCGCGCGATGTGCCGCCTCGCGCACCGCCGGGTGATTGGCGAGGCCGAGATAGTTGTTCGCGCAGAGGTTGACGACCTCCTGGTCGTTCGTGCGCACGAGCCCGCCCTGCGGGCTCGAAAGCACGCGTTCGCGCTTGTACAGACCCTGCTCGCGCACGGCCGCGAGATCCGCGCGCAGGCGTTCGATAAGCTGCGGTTGCATCGCGTCAGTATACTCGCAGGGTCATGTCGCCCGAGTCGCTGCGCATCGATCGGTGGCTCTTCGCCACGCGCCTTTTCAAGTCGCGCTCGCTCGCGGCGCAAGCCGTCACCGGCGGCAAGGTGCACATCAACGGCGTTCGCGTGAAGCCCGCCCACGCAGTGCGGCCAGGAGATCGCGTGAGCTTCGTGCGTGGCGCGACCACCTTCGATTGCGCGGTGCGCTCGATACCGCAGCGTCGGGGACCGGCGAGCGAAGCGCAGCAGTGCTACGAGGAAACACCGGAGAGCCGCGCGCAGCGCGAGCTGTTCGTCCGGCGCATGAAAATGGCCGCGGCCCTGTCTCCGCGGCCGGCCGGGCGACCTGAAAAGCACGAGCGGCGCGAACTGCGCCGGATACGCGGGCGCGACTGATGGTGGGTACGGCTGCGTTCCGGACGAACCGGCTGTTCGTCGTGCTCGCCGCGTTCCTTGTCACGAACGCGCTGATTGCGGAGTTCGTCGGCGTCAAGATCTTCGCGCTCGAAGCGACACTCGGTGTCGATCCATTCCGATGGGACCTGCTCGGCGTGTCCGGCACGCTCAACTTCACGGCGGGCGTGCTGCTCTGGCCGTTCGTCTTCATCCTCACCGACATCATCAACGAGTACTACGGCGTACGCGGGGTGCGGTTCATCTCCTGGACGGCGGTCGTCTGCATCGCCTACGCGTTCATCGTCGCCTATGTATCGATCGCGCTCGCGCCGGCAGGTTTCTGGGTCGAGGCGAATGCCGAGCTCGGCGTGCCCGACATCCAGCGGGCCTACGCGCTCGTCTTCGGCCAGGGGTTATGGACGATCGGCGGTTCGATCATCGCGTTCCTGATCGGCCAGCTCATCGACGTGTCGATCTTCCACCGCATCCGGAGAGCCACGGGCGAGCGCTTCGTCTGGCTGCGAGCGACCGCATCGACCGCGGTGTCGCAGCTCGTGGACAGCTTCATCGTGCTGTACATCGCGTTCGTGCTCGGCCCGCAATCCTGGCCGATCCCGCAGTTTCTCGCGGTCGGCACCGTGAACTACTGCTACAAGATGACGGCGGCCGTGGCCCTGATCCCGCTCCTCTATATCGTGCGCCGACTCGTGGACCGTTATCTGGGCCGCGACGCGGCCGCTCAGTTGCGCGGGGAAGCTGCGAGAGGAGATTCAGGGAAGAATGAGAAGAGGGAAGAGAAGAGCGGAGACGCGCACGCCGGTCGCACGAGCATCCACGCTCGTTTCAACACTCTTTAGTCTTATCCAGCCGGTAGGCGGAAGGCGGAAGTCGGTAGCCGTTACAATACCCCCATGCCGCGACGCTCCGGCCGAGACGCCACACCCCGATTCATCGTGCGCGATGCGCGCGCGCTCGAAAGCCCGATCGGCGCCGCGATCAACGGCGCGTATCTCGCGCCCGAAGAGGCGATCGTGCGCACGCTCGCCGATCGCGCTCGCCTCGATCCCGTGCGTCAGGCCACGGTGCAGGAACGCGCGCTCGAGCTGGTGCGCGCAGTGCGCGCGGGGAAGCCGCGCGGCGCAGGACTCGACGCGTTCCTTCGCGAGTACAATCTCGCCTCCCGGGAAGGCGTCATTCTCATGTGCCTCGCCGAGGCACTGCTGCGCATTCCGGATGCCGAGACGGCGGACCGGCTGATCGCGGACAAGATCCCGGCCGGCGACTGGGAAGAGCACCTCGGCGACAGCGAATCCGTGCTCGTGAACGCGTCCACCTGGGGCCTCATGCTCACGGGGCGCATCGTCGACATCGACCAGGCCGAGCTCGGCCCGGTGCGCTCGTGGTTCGGGCGGCTCGCGAGCCGCATGGGCGAGCCGGTCGCGCGCGCGGCGCTCCGGCAGGCGATGCGCATCATGGGCCATCAGTTCGTGATGGGCAGAACGATCGAGGAAGCGCTCGAGGAGGCGACGGGCGAGCACTCGCGCGCATATCGCTACTCGTTCGACATGCTGGGCGAGGCCGCGCTCACGCGAGAGGATGCCCAGGCGTACTTCGAGAAGTACTGCGCGGCGATCGTTGCGGTCGGCGCGCGGGCGAACCCGCAGGACGCCCTGTCCGAGAGGCATAGCATCTCGGTGAAGCTGTCCGCACTGCATCCGCGCTACGAGCAGCCGCAGCGCGAGCGCGTACTTGCCGAGCTCGGACCGCGTCTTCTCGATCTCGTACGTCTCGCACGCGACTCGCGCATCGGTCTCACCGTGGATGCGGAAGAAGCGGAGCGGCTCGAGTTGTCGCTCGAGCTGATCGAGGCCGTGCTCGCGAGCGACGTGACGGCCCGCTACGAGGGCTTCGGTCTCGCCGTGCAGGCATACCAGAAGCGGGCGCTGCCCCTGCTCGAATGGCTGATCGGCCGCGCACGGGCGCTCGGCCGCCGCATCAGCGTGCGGCTGGTGAAGGGCGCGTACTGGGACACCGAGATCAAGCGAGCGCAGGAGCGCGGCCTTACCGGCTATCCGGTGTTCACGCGCAAGGTGAACACCGATGTGTCGTACCTCGCGGCGGCTCGGGTGCTCGCGGCAGCGACGGATGTCATGTACCCGCAGTTCGCCACTCACAACGCGCACACCGTCGCGTATGTGGCCGCGCTCTTCGAGGGCAAAAGCAGGACGTTCGAGTTTCAGCGACTCCATGGAATGGGCGAGGAGCTCTACGGTCAGATCGTCGGCCAGGGCGAGGGCAAATATCCATGCCGCGTGTACGCGCCGGTCGGCGCGCACGAGGATCTGCTGCCGTACCTCGTGCGCCGGCTGCTCGAGAACGGCGCGAACACGTCGTTCGTGAATCGCATCGTCGATGAGCGTCTGCCACCCGAAAAGGTCGTGACCGATCCGGTGACCGAGGTCGATCGGCTCGAATCGGCGGCGCATCCGCGCATCGTCCTCCCGTCCCAGCTCTACGGCGAGGCGCGCCCGAACTCGCGCGGCGTGAATCTGGTCGATGCGTCGGAGCTTGCCGCGCTGAAGCGCGCCTGCGAGGCCGCGAGCCACCTCGAGTGGCGAGCAGCGCCGATCATCGAGGGCAAAATGGGCCGCGGCAAAGCCGCCCCGGTCGTGAACCCCGCGAACGAGAGCGAGGTCGTCGGCAGCGTGTTGCCCGCGACGGTCGCGGATGCGGAGCGTGCGCTGGCGCGCGCATCGCGAGCGCAGCCAGAGTGGGAGGACATTCACGCCGGCGAGCGGGCCGACATCCTGCAGCGTGCAGCGGATGCGTTCGAGCGCGAGCGCGAGGCGCTGATAGCCCGCTGCGTTCGCGAAGGCGGCAAGACGATTCCCGACAGCGTCGCCGAGGTGCGCGAGGCGATCGATTTCCTGCGCTACTACGCCCAGCAGGCGCGCGCCGGCTTCGCCGCCGAAACGCCGCTGCCGGGCCCGACCGGGGAGCGCAACACGCTGCGTCTGCGGGGCCGCGGCGTGTTCGCCTGCATCAGTCCCTGGAATTTTCCACTTGCGATATTCACCGGCCAGATCGCGGCGGCGCTCGCCGCGGGCAATACGGTGCTCGCAAAGCCCGCGGAGCAGACGCCGCTCACCGCCGCGCGCGCGGTCGAGCTGCTGCACGAGGCGGGAGTGCCCGGCGAGGTGCTGCATTTCCTTCCGGGTCGGGGCGGGGAGCTCGGACCGGTGCTGACGCGCGACGCGCGACTCGCGGGCGTCGCCTTCACCGGCTCGACCGATACGGCACGGCTCATCGAGCGCGGCCTCGCGGCACGCGCCGGACCGATCGCGACGCTGATCGCCGAGACCGGCGGGCTGAACGCGATGATCGTGGACAGCTCGGCGCTGCCCGAGCAGGTGGTGCTCGACGCGATCGCCTCGGGTTTCAACAGCGCAGGTCAGCGGTGCTCGGCGCTGCGCGTGCTGCTCCTGCAGGAGGAGATCGCGCAGCGCGTGGAGACGCTGCTCGCGGGGTATATGGAAGAGCTCGTGATCGGCGATCCGGCGCTGCTCGCAACCGACGTCGGGCCGGTGATCGATCGCGAGGCGGTCGCCATGCTCGAGACGCATGCGGCGCAGCTCTCCGGCAGCGCACGCTGGCAGCATCGAGCCCGGCTGCCCCAATCGTCCGGCGCACGTTTCTTCGCCCCGCTTGCGGTCGAGCTTCCCGACCTGCACGGCGTTGAACGCGAGATATTCGGCCCAATCGTGCACATCGTGCGTTTCCGGGCGCGCGATCTCGACTCCGTGGTCGACGCCGTGAACGCGAAGGGCTACGGCCTCACGCTCGGCGTGCACACGCGCATCGACACCGTCGCGAGGCGCATCGCGCGGCGCGCGCGTGTCGGCAACGTTTACGTGAACCGCAACATGATCGGCGCCGTCGTCGGCGTGCAGCCCTTCGGCGGCATGGGACTTTCGGGCACCGGCCCGAAGGCGGGAGGGCCACATTACTTGCATCGCTTTGCCACGGAGCAGACCATCACCGTGAACACCGCAGCGGTCGGCGGCAACGCCAGCCTTCTCGCGCTCGCGGCAGACTGATCCGACATGACACTGTCCGTTTTCGACATCTTCAAGATCGGCATCGGTCCGTCGAGCTCGCACACCATGGGGCCGATGCGGGCCGCGCGCGCGTTCGTCCTCGACCTCGAGCGCGACGGGCTACTCGGCGAGACGGCCGAGATCGCCGTGCGGCTGTACGGCTCTCTGGCGCTCACCGGCGCGGGCCACGGCACTGATCGCGCCGTGCTGCTCGGCCTCGAGGGCAACGATCCGGAAACCATCGACCCGGAGCGGATCGAGACGGAGCTCGCACGGATCCGCACGAGCGGTCGGCTGCGTCTCGCGGGCCGACACGAAATCGCGTTCGATGAGCCGATGCAGCTGCTCTTCATGAAGCACGAGCGCTTGCCTGCGCATTCGAACGGCATGCGCTTCACGGCCCTCGCCAAGGGCGGTCGCAAGCTGCGTGAAGAGGACTACTACTCGGTTGGCGGCGGTTTCATCGTCCGCGGAGATACCCCCTCACCCGCCTCCGGCACCCTTGCCCCCTCACCCAACCCTCTCCCCCGCTCAGCGGGGGAGAGGGTGCCGGAGGCGGGTGAGGGGGGAGTCCCGTATCCCTTCAACTCCGGCGAGCAGCTCTTGCAGCAGGCGCGTGCAGCCGGGCTCGAGATCTATGAGCTCGTGCTCGCGAACGAGCACACGCGGCGCTCTCCGGAAGAGGTGCGCGCGGGACTTGCGCGCATCTGGCAGACGATGCAGGCGTGCGTCGAGCGCGGTTTTCGCCAGCAGGGCACGCTGCCGGGCGTGCTGAAGGTGCGCCGGCGCGCACCGAAGCTGTACCGGGTGTTGAACGAGAGCGAGGAGACGACACCGCTCGAGGTGATGGACTGGGTGAATGCGTACGCGCTCGCGGTCAACGAGGAGAACGCCGCCGGCGGTCGCGTGGTCACCGCGCCGACGAACGGCGCGGCCGGCATCGTGCCGGCGGTGCTGCACTACTACCGCCGTTTCGAGCCGGGCGCGCACGACGAGGGCGTGATGCGCTTTCTGCTCACGGCCGCCGCGATCGGCATGCTCTACAAGCACGGCGCGTCGATCTCCGGCGCCGAGATGGGATGCATGGGAGAGGTGGGCGTCGCGTGCTCCATGGCCGCTGCCGGGCTCGTGGCGGCGCTGCACGGCACGAACGAGCAGATCGAGAACGCCGCGGAGATCGGCATGGAGCACAACCTCGGGCTCACGTGCGATCCGGTGGCGGGGCTCGTGCAGATCCCGTGCATCGAGAGGAACGCGATGGGCTCGGTGAAGGCGATCAACGCGGCGCGCCTTGCGATGCGAGGCGATGGCACGCACAAGGTGTCGCTCGATCAGGTCATCGCGACGATGCGCCAGACCGGCGCCGACATGTCGACGATCTACAAGGAAACCTCGCAGGGCGGGCTTGCGGTCAACGTGCCCGAGTGCTGAGGGCCGACCAGAATCCAAAGCCGCCCTTCGGCGCTTCGCACTCGACGTCCCTGGCCCGTCCGGCCTCGATATCGACCCACGCGCGCACGTCGAACAGCATGGTGCACACGGAGGCGGTCGGCAGCTCCTCGAGCGTGCCGTCGGGCGCGAGCCTACGGGCAAGATCGGTGAGACCGGGATTGTGTCCGACGACCATCAGATGGGTGATGCGCGGCCCGGTCGTGCGAATGGCTTCAAGAATGTCTTCGGGCTGCGCGAGGTAGAGCCGGTCGTCGCGGCGCAGCTTGCGCGCCGGAAGCTCGAACTCGCGCATGAAAATCTCCGTGGTCTGCTGCGCGCGCAGCGCCGGGCTCGTCAGCACGAACTCCGGGACGAGCTCACGCTCGAAGAGCCGTTTCGCCATCGCGGTCGACTCCGAGACGCCCCTGCGGTTGAGCGGCCGATCGAAATCCGCGATGCGGGAATCCTTCCAGTCCGCGTTGGCGTGGCGAAGGAGGGTGAGCCGCTTCACGGGGGGGTCTCCACGAGCACGCGGCCGGCTTCAACGCGCACCGGGAACGTGCGCAACGGCTCGTACGCGGGCGGGGTGAGCGCCTCGCCCGTCTTCAGGTCGAAGCGGGCGCCGTGGCGCGGACAGACGATCTCGCACGCGGCGATCTCACCGCCGTCGAGCGGTTCGCCGTCGTGCGTGCACCGGTCCTCGACCGCGTAATAAGCCTCGCCGCAGCGGACGACGAGAACCACGTAGCCGTCCACCTCTGCGGACAGCCCGTGCGCTTCGCTTACCGTATCCGCCGCGCCGATGTCGACCCACCCGGATGTCACGCGATTCGGGTCCCTAAAACATTCCGGTCTGGAGGCGCGCCGCCTCCGACATCATCGACCGATCCCACGGCGGATCGAAGACGAGCTCGACCTGCGCGTCGCGCACCGTCGGAATGCGTTGCACCTTGTCCTTCACGTCTTCCACGAGTACCTCGCCCATGCCGCAGCCGGGTGCGGTGAGCGTCATTTTAATGCTGACTGCGCGCATGCCGTCCTCGAGGTCCGTCACCTCGCATTCGTACACGAGTCCGAGGTCCACGACGTTGATCGGGATCTCAGGGTCGTAGCACGTGCGCATCTGTTCCCAGACCAGCTCGCGCACGTCGTCCGACGTGGCGTTCGGCGGCAGCTCGGGCGCCTTCACGATCTCCTTGCCGATCGCATCCGCCTCCTCGCCCGCGATCCGGAAGAGATTGCCCTCGATGTACACGGTGAAACTGCCGCCGAGCGCCTGCGTGATGTAGCCGGCCTGGCCCGCGCGCAGCTTCACCTCGACGCCCGCAGGCACGATCACTGCGCGCACGTCGCGGTGGACGACGAAGGGTTCGTTCTCGTGCGAGCGCATGGCGCTACTCGGTTGACACCGCGGTGGCGCTGTGGTCGAGCGCGGCGTTCAACGTATGCCAGCACAGGCTCGCGCATTTCACCCGCACCGGGAACTCGCGCACGCCCGAGAGCGCCGCGAGCTTGCCGAGCTCCGGCCCCGCGATCGCATCCTGACGCGTGAGCAGGCCGTGCACCTTCGCGAAGAGGGCGGCGACGGCGTCGCGGTCCTTGCCCCTCACGGCTTCGGTCATGAGCGATGCGGACGCAGTCGAGATCGCGCAGCCCTTGCCTTCGAAGCGCACATCCTCGATGCGATCGCCCGCCATCCGCAGCGAGACGGTGAGACGATCACCACACAGCGGATTGTGGCCTTCGGCATGCGCATCCGACGGCTCGAGCCGCCCGAAGTTGCGCGGCTTCTTGTTGTGATCGAGGATCACGTCGCGGTACAGGTCGCGCAGCTCCATCAGTGGAACACCTCGCGCGCCTTCCCGATTGCGGCGACGAGACTGCGCACGTCCTCGATCGTGTTGTAGCAGGCGAACGACGCGCGCGCGGTGGCGGGAACGCCGAAGAACTCCATGACCGGCATGGCGCAGTGATGCCCGGTACGCACGGCCACGCCTTCCGCGTCGAGGATCGTGCCGAGGTCGTGCGGATGAACGCCGCCCATCACGAACGAGAGCACGGATGCCTTGTGGGCCGCGGTGCCGATGATCTCGATGCCCTGAATGCGCGTGAGCTCGCTCGTGGCGAGCGCCAGCAGGCGCTGCTCGTGCCCGGCAATCGCCTCGAGCCCGAGCGAGTCGACGTAATCCATCGCGGCGGCGAGGCCGACCGCGCCCGACATGTTCGGCGTGCCCGCCTCGAACTTCCACGGCAGCTCGTTGTACGTCGTCTTCTCGAAGGTCACGCTGAGGATCATGTCACCGCCGCCCTGCCACGGCGGCATCGATGCAAGGAGCTCCTCGCGGCCGTAGAGCACGCCGACGCCGGTCGGTCCGTATACCTTGTGGCTCGAGAACGCGTAGAAGTCGCAATCGAGCGCGCGAACGTCGACGGGCGCGTGCGGCACGGCCTGTGCGCCGTCGATCAGCACCGGCACGCCGCGCGCGTGCGCGGCCGCGATGATCCGCGCGACGGGCAGCACGGTGCCGAGCGCGTTCGAGACGTGCGCGACGGCCACGAGCTTCGTGCGCGGCGACAACCGTCGCTCGAGCTCCTCGAAGATGAGCTCGCCGCGGCGATCCATCGGCGCGACGACGAGCGCGCATCCCGTCTGCTCGCGCACGAGCTGCCACGGCACGATGTTCGCATGGTGCTCCATGGCCGTGATCAGGATCTCGTCGCCCGGTCCGAAGCGCGGCCGTGCATAGGACTGCGCCACGAGGTTGATGGCTTCAGTCGTGCCGCGCGTAAAGATGATCTCGCGCGTCGACCGCGCGTTCACGAAGCGCCGCACGCGCTCGCGGGCGGCCTCGAAAGCCGCGGTGGCCTCCTGGCTCAGCGTGTGCACGCCTCGATGCACGTTCGCGTGCAGCCGGCGCTCGTAATGATCGATCGCCTGCAGCACGGCGAGCGGGCGCTGGGCGGAGGCGGCGCTGTCGAGATAGACGAGCGGCTTGCCGTGCACCTCGCGCGTGAGGATCGGAAAGTCGCGTCGCACACGCTCGACATCGAACGAGGGCGAGGCACGGGTGCGTTCCGGTACGGCCGCCATCACAGCAACTCCTCGAGGTTGGTCACGCCGCGCAGCCGGCCGGCGACGACGCTTTCGATCTGGCGACGAAGCTCCCGAACGCCGATCTTCGCGATCACGTCCTCGAGGAACACCCATTCGAGCAGGCTGCGCGCCGTCTCGCGGTCGATGCCGCGCGACAAAAGATAGAAGAGCATGTTCTCGTCCAGCGTGCCCGCCGTAGCGCCGTGGCTGCAGCGCACATCGTCGGTATAGATCTCGAGCTGCGGCCGCGCGTCGATCTCGGCTTCCGGGCCCGCGAGCAATCCCCGCAACGATTGCTTCGAGTCTGCCCCGCGAGCTTCGGGCTGCACGACGACGATCCCATTGAATGCAACGCGCGACCGCCCGGCCGCGATGCCGCGGAATACTTCATCGGTCGTCGTACGGGGGGCGGCGTGCTCGATGCGCACGTAGCCGTCGAGCACCTGCTGCCGGTCGGCGACCGCCGCGGCGTACGCGCCCACATGAGCCGCTTCGCCGGCGAGCCGGATCAGGCACGTCGAGCGCGCGGAGGACGCACCAAGAGCGATCGAATGCAGCTCGTAGCTCGCCTCTCGCCCGACTTCGGCACCGAGCGTATCGACCCAGAGCGTGCGCGCGCTCGTCTGCTGAATCCGGTAGTGCGAGAGGTGTGCACGCTCGGAAACGGTGATCGCTGCCGCCGTATTGACGAAGCTGGCCGCATCGCTCGCGCTCAGGTGTCGCTCGATGAGCTGCAGGCGCGCATCGGGTTCGACGACCAGCTCGACGCGGGGATACGACGCCGCCGCGGCGCCGTCTGCGGTCGCCATGAAGATCAACTCGATGCTGGACGGCACGCCGCTATCGGGCCGGGCGATGATGCGTGCTCCCTCCACGCCGAATGCAGCGTTCAGGAGGGCGAACCGCGCATCCTCACCGTGCGGTGGGGAATCGAACGTGAGCGCTGGGTGCAGCGAAGGCAGATCCGACAGCTCTGCGCGGTACAGGCCGTCGACGAACACCTGGCGCGAGAAGCCGTCGATCCGTGCCGGTATGACCCCCTCACCCGCCTCCGGCACCCTCTCCCCCGCTTTGCGGGGGAGAGGGTAGGGTGAGGGGGTAGCAGGCGCGAGCCGCACGCGCTCGAGCGCGCGCAGGTTCGCGTATTTCCAGTTGTCATCGCGCGTGGTCGGAAGCCCGATCGCGGCCAGCGCATCGAGCGCGGCCTTGCGCGCTTCACCGCCGCGATGCGCAGCGATCGGGGCGGCAGCTTGATGCTCCCGATTCAGACGCTCTGCGAATGCACTGGTGTTCATGAGCTTTCAGGCGGCCTCATCCGTGACCCAGTCGTAGCCACGCCGCTCGAGCTCGCGCGCGAGCTCGGGGCCGCCGCTGCGAGCGATGCGTCCACGCACGAGCACGTGCACGCGATCGGGCTCGATGTATTCGAGCAGGCGCGGATAGTGCGTGATCAGGACGACTGCGCGCTCGGGTGAGTGCAGACTGTTCACGCCGTTCGCGACGACTTTGAGCGCGTCGATGTCGAGGCCCGAATCGGTTTCATCGAGGATCGCAAGGCGCGGCTCGAGCACGAGCATCTGCAGGATCTCGTTGCGCTTCTTCTCGCCGCCGGAAAACCCTTCGTTCACGCCGCGCGACAGAAAGCTCTCGTCCATCCGCATGAGCTGCATCTTGTCGCGCACGAGGCCGAGAAACTCGAACGCATCCACCTCCGGTAGTCCGCGCTGCTTACGGGCCGCGTTGGCGGCCGCTTTCAACAGATAGACGTTGTTCACGCCGGGAATCTCGACCGGGTACTGAAAGCCCAGAAACAGCCCCTCGCGGGCGCGCTCTTCCGGCGCGAGCGCGAGCAGATCGCGGCCCTCGTATGTGACCGAGCCCTTCGTGACCTCGTAACCCGGGCGGCCGGCGAGCACGTGCGCGAGCGTGCTCTTGCCCGAGCCGTTCGGCCCCATGATCGCGTGCACTTCACCTGCGCGCACCACGATCGACAGGCCGCTCACGACGGGCTTGTCGCCGGCCTTGACGTGCAGATCGTCGATGCGAAGGAGGGGAGCGTCGCTCATCCGACCGCTCCCTCGAGGCTCACCGCGAGGAGCGCCTGCGCCTCCACGGCGAACTCCATCGGCAGCTCCTTGAACACGGATTTGCAGAAACCGCTCACGATCATGTTGACCGCGTCCTCTGCGGAAATACCGCGCTGCAGGCAATAGAACAGCTGCTCGTCGCTGATCTTCGACGTGCTCGCCTCGTGCTCCACCGTCGCGGTCGGGTTCTTCACCTCGATGTACGGGAAGGTGTGCGCAGCACTCTTGCCGCCCATGAGCAGCGAGTCGCACTGAGTGAAATTGCGCGCGCCGTGCGCGCTCGGCAGCATCCTGACGAGACCGCGATAGCTCGCCTGACCGCGCCCGGCGGAGATGCCCTTCGAGATGATCGTGCTGCGTGTATTCGCGCCGATGTGGATCATCTTGGTGCCCGTATCGGCCTGCTGGCGATTGTTCACGGTCGCGACCGAGTAGAACTCGCCGATCGAGCCCTCGCCGCGCAGCACGCAGCTCGGGTATTTCCACGTGATCGCGGAGCCCGTCTCGACCTGCGTCCACGAGATGCGGGAGCTCTTGCCGCGGGCATCGCCGCGCTTCGTGACGAAGTTGAAGATGCCGCCGCGTCCTTCCGCATCGCCCGGATACCAGTTCTGCACGGTCGAGTATTTGATATACGCGTGGTCGAGCGCGACGAGCTCGACGACGGCGGCGTGCAGCTGGTTCTCGTCGCGCTGGGGGGCGGTACAGTTGTGAACGGCAAAGCCCTTCACGAGGTACGAGTGCGGCTCGCTTGCCGTCTCGAAGTTATAGACGTACCCGTCGTAGGGCTGGCGCCGGATCGTGCGGACCGGGACGAGGTAGTAGCCGTCGCGCCGGATCGCTCGCCGGCTGCGCGTGTTCTCCGCGTAGTACAGCATGTAGCGCTTGCGGTGGCGGATGACGCGGCCGTCCTTCATGCGTTCATCGAAGGCATCGCGAGGATTGATGCACGCGAAGATGCCGCGCCGTGCCAGCATCTCCTGGATCTGGAACGCGAGCGTCTGCGAGACCGTCGAGGCGCGCACGATCCTCAGGGTGTTGTAGTGCGAGATGCTGCCGTCGCCGAGATAGTAGGTGTCGAGGGCAAGCTGCTGGCGCGCGGGCGGCAGATCCATCACCGTCTTGCTGAAGCGTTTGCCGTGCGCATACTTGCCGCCGTGCTGCTCGAGCGCCGCACACAGCTCGGGCGAGTACACGACCAGATAGAGCCCGTGGCGCGTCTTGTCATGCGTTCGCGACGGTCGTTTTCCGATGCAACGCTCCACGAGACCGCAGATGTCGTCCGCGAGCTCGGGTTCGTGGTCGCCCAGGCTCCATTCCACGGCGTCATGGCCGTTGAACTTCGTGACGCGGCCTTCCGCGATGTAATACCCCAGCAGGCGCAGGAAATCGTCGGACAACGACGGATCGTCCCGCTCGACCTTGTTGATCGGAAACACGAGCAGATCGCCCGGCGCGAGATCACCCGCCGGCACGTAGTCCGGCTCAGCGTTCTCGAGTCGTGCGCGCTTGATGTCCGGCCAGCGCCCTTCGGCGCGCAACGCACCGCGCACTCGCTCGCGCCTGATCGCGAGCACCGGATGCTCCGGCGTGACGTGAAAGCGATTGCCGGAGCTGCGGGGCGTGATCTCGATGAGATCGCCGCGATAGCCGCGTCGCATGATCTTGCCGACCGCGGCTTCCTCGCCGCGATCGTTCAGCACGACGTCGTGCAGCGCAACGTCGCGCACGCAGCGCATCTCGTCCCCGTACGAGACCTGTTCCCAGGCAGGTAGGCACCCCTCGAGGTAACTCACATACGCGCCGTCGTCGGCGATGATGAGCGTGCGCTCGAACTGTCCCGTATTCGCCGCGTTGATGCGGAAGTACGTAGAGAGCTCCATCGGACAGCGCACACCCTTCGGCACGTACACGAACGAGCCGTCGGAGAACACGGCGGAGTTGAGCGAGGCGAAATAGTTGTCCGTGTAGGGCACGACCGAGCCGAGATACTGCTCGATGAGATGCGGATGGGACTGCACGGCATCCGAGAACGAGCCGAACACGACGCCCGCGGCGGCGAGGCGATCCTTGAACGTCGTCGCGACGGAGACGCTGTCGAACACCGCATCCACGGCGACCCCGGCGAGACGCGCGCGCTCGTGCAACGGGACGCCGAGCTTCGCGTACATCTCGAGCAGCTTCGGATCGACCTCCTCGAGACTCTTCGGCCCGTCGGTTTTCGTCTTCGGCGCCGAGTAGTAGGAGATCGCCTGATAGTCGATGGGCGGATACTGCACGTGCGCCCAATGAGGCTCGCGCATGGTGAGCCAGTGCCGAAGCGCTTTCAGTCGCCACTCGGTGAGGAACGCCGGCTCCTTCTTGCGGCGCGAAATCGCGCGCACGACGTCCTCGTCGAGACCGGGCGGCAGCGAGTCGGACTCGATGTCCGTCACGAAGCCGTGCTTGTAGGCCCGATCGACGAGGTTTTCGAGATCCTGCGGCGCGTTGCTCATCGCGTGTTTCCGGACCGCGAAGCGGTCGATTTCATCTCGCGCTCGAGCGTCGGCAGGCGCACCTGTGCGGCATCGAGGCCGGCAAGCTCCGCGAGACTCACCTCGGACAACGAGCGCCGGATGGCGAGATTCACCCGCTGCCAGGCTCGCGCGACCCGGCAGGTCTGCTCGATCCCGCACCGGCCCTGGCCCGCCGAGCAGTCCGTGAGCGCGAGCGGGCCTTCGAGCGCGTCCAGGATCGCGGCAGCGCTGATCTGCGCAGCCGGGCGCGCCAGGCGGTATCCGCCGTGCAGTCCCCGAGTCGAGCTCACCATTCCGGCGCGGTGCAGCTGTTTCAGCAGCTTGCTGACGGTGGGCGCGCCGATGTGCGTGCGCTCGGCGAGCACGGTGGCGGTCTGCACGCGCGCAGGGTCCTCGGCGAGAGCCGCGAGGATCACCGTCGCGTAGTCGGTCAACCGGCTGATGCGCATCGGACCTGTCCGTTGAAACTAGGACCATTTTAGTCCAGTTTAGTGATCAGAACCAAGCGCAAGCGTCCCTGGCGGTCCTCACCCGTGCGGGAGAGGGCGCCTGGAGTTCGATTTGCTATCCTTCGCGGCCGAATTTCCCCGCGGCACGCGCGATCGGATGTCGCGGCGCCTGCCCCCAGCCTCAAGAGGACGAGTCATGAACCGCAGCGAACTCGAGCGCATCGCACGTGCCATGGTGGCGAAGGACAAGGGCATCCTGGCTGCCGACGAAAGCACCGGCACGATCAAGAAGCGCTTCGACAGCATCAAGCTGGAGTCGACCGAGGAGCATCGGCGCACGTATCGCGAGATGCTCTTCACCGCGCCGGATGCGGCCCGATCGATCAGCGGCGTCATCCTCTACGACGAGACGATCCGGCAGAAGACGAGGGATGGCGTGCCGTTCCCCGACTATCTCGCCAAGCAGGGCATCGTTCCGGGCATCAAGGTCGATACGGGCGCCAAGCCTCTCGCGGGCTTCCCCGGCGAGACGATCACCGAAGGCCTCGATGGGCTGCGCGAGCGGCTGCAGGAGTACCACCGGCTCGGCGCGCGATTCGCCAAGTGGCGCGCGGTCATCGACATCGCGGACGGCATTCCGTCGCGGTTCGCGATCGACGCCAATGCGCACGCCCTCGCCCGATATGCCGCTCTCTGCCAGGAGCAGGACATCGCCCCGATCGTCGAGCCCGAGGTGCTGATGGACGGCTCGCACACCATCGAGCGCTGCGAGCAGGTGACGGAAGAAGTGCTGCAGAGCGTGTTCGATCAGCTCTTCGCGCATCGCATCCATCTCGCGGGCATGGTGCTGAAGCCGAACATGGTGATAGCCGGGAAGAAATCGCCTCAGAAGGCCACGCCCGAGCAGGTGGCCGAAGCAACCGTGCGGGTGCTGAAGCGTCACGTGCCCGCCGCCGTGCCCGGTATCGCCTTCCTCTCGGGCGGTCAGTCCCCGCAGGAGGCGACGCTGCACCTCTCGCTCATGAACAGGATCGAGCCGCTCCCGTGGAATCTCACCTTCAGCTATGGCCGCGCCCTGCAGGACACGGCGCTCAAGGCATGGGGAGGCAGCCCCGGGACCTTCGCCGCGGGCCAGAAGGAGTTGGCGCGGCGCGCGAAGCTCAACGGGCTTGCGACCTCCGGGCGCTACACGAAGGAGATGGAAAGCCAGCCCGCCTGATCCGGAACGTGCCGGACGGCCTCAGCATCCTGTGACGCAATCCCTCCCCCCAGCGGTCTCGGACTCGCCGGCGACCGCTGGAGATGCCGTGGTCGACGTGCGCGACGTGCACTATGCCGTCGGCCAGCGCTCGATCTTCTCGGGGCTGACGCTTACCGCGCGTCGCGGCCGGATCACCGCGATCATGGGGCCGAGCGGCACGGGCAAGACGACGCTGCTGCGCCTCATCACGGCGCAGGCGAGACCCGACCAGGGTCAGCTGATCGTCAACGGCCGTGATCTCGCCTCGCTGCGGTGGAAAGAGATTTTCGAGCTGCGCCGCCGCATGGGCATGCTGTTCCAGAACGGCGCCTTGCTCACCGACCTCGACGTGTACGAGAACATCGCCTTTCCGCTGCGTGCGCACACTGATCTGTCAGAGGCGCTGATCGGGCGGCTCGTGTTGATGAAACTGCACGCAGTCGGGTTGCGCGGCGCCGCGCGGATGATGCCGTCAGAGCTCTCCGGCGGCATGGCGCGCCGGGTTGCGATCGCGCGCGCGATCGTCATGGACCCCGAGATCCTCATCTACGATGAACCGTTCGTCGGACTCGACCCGGTTTCGCTGGGCGTCATCATTCGCCTGATACGGCAGATGAACGAGGCGCTCGGCATCACGAGCATCGTGGTGTCGCACGATGTGCGCGAGCTCGCCACCATCGCGCACGACAGCTACCTGCTCTCCGAGGGGCGCGTGGTGGCGGCTGGGACACCAGCCGAGCTGTCGGGCAGCGCTCTCGCCGTCGTGCGCCAGTTCATGGAAGGCAACGCCGACGGTCCCGTGCCGTTTCACTATCCTGCCGGGGATTACTACGAAGAGCTGCTGTCGGCGGGCGGCCGATGAGCCTCGAACGCGCGGACGGCCTCGCCGTCACCTCCCTGCGTCGCGTGGGCGCGGTCGGCGTATTCCTGGTGCGCCTCCTCGTGCAATGCGTTCCGGCCTTCGCCCGCCCCGGTCTCATCGTCGCCCAGGTCTACAACGCCGGCGCTCGCTCGCTCATCATCATCATGCTCTCGGGCCTGTTCGTCGGCATGGTGCTCGGCCTGCAGGGTTTCGATCTGCTGCAGCGGTTCGGCTCCGAGGACGCCCTCGGTGTCGCCGCAGCACTCGGACTCCTGAAGGAGCTCGGTCCGGTCGTGACCGCGCTCCTGTTCGCGGGCCGTGCCGGTACGGCGCTCGCGTCGGAGATCGGGCTGATGCGCGCCACGGATCAGCTCACGGCGATGCAGATGATGGCGGTCGATCCGCTGCGCTACGTCGCCGCGCCGCGCTTCCTCGGCGGCGTGATCGCGATGCCGCTGCTCGCCGCGATCTTCAGCGCCATCGGGCTCTTCGGCGCGCAGCTCATCGGCGTGCAGCTGATGGGCGTCGACGCGGGCGCGTTCTGGTCGCAGATGCAGGGTGCGGTCGAGCTCGAGGACGTCGCGGAAGGCATCATCAAGAGCGTCGTGTTCGGGATCGCGTGCAGCCTGATCGCCGTGTACGAGGGATACCATGCTACGCCGACCGCCGAAGGCGTGGGCCTGGCGACCACTCGCACCGTGGTTGCGTCGTCCGTGCTGACGCTTCTGCTCGACTATGTGCTCACCGCCGCGTTTCTTTGACGGAAAGGCAAGACACCGATGCGCCCAAATCGTACGCTCGAGATCGGGACCGGACTCTTCGTGCTGCTCGGCTTCGCGTCCCTGTTCTATCTGACGACACAGCTGCCGAGCAGCGGCGTCAAGGTGAAGAGGGGCGCCGGCTACACCGTGGCCGCCGCTTTCGACAACATCGGTGACCTGAAAGAGGGTTCGCCGGTCAGCATGGCCGGCGTGCGTATCGGACAGGTGACCGGGATCACTTTCGATCCGGATGCGTTCAAGGCGGTGGTGACGATGCGTATTCAGCCCGAGTTCAACCGGATTCCGGACGATAGCGACGCCGGCATCCAGACTCAGGGTCTGCTCGGCGGTAAGTACATCGGCATCACCCCCGGCGGCTCCGACACGTACCTCAATGACGGCAGCCGCATCGAGTTCACGCAATCCGCAATCGTGCTCGAGAACCTGATCAACAAGTTTTTCGCGAACGTCGCGAGCGGCGGGTCAGAGGACCCCGCGACGGACGCAGCAACGAAGGAGAAGGCGCAATGATGCGATTGACGATGGCGATGCTCGTGGCAACGCTCGCGTTCGGCACGGCGGCTGCGCAGCAAACGGGTACCGCTGCGACGAGCACGCTCGGGCCCCAGGAGCTCATCGAGCAGACGGCGCAGAAGATGCTCGACGAGCTCGAGGCGAATCGCGCCGAGTACAAGAAGGATCCGGCCAGGATTCGTCAGCTCGTCGATCGCGTGCTCCTCCCTCACTTCGATACGGAGTATGCGGCGCGGTTGGTGCTCGGCAGGCACTGGCGTACGGCGCAGGCCGAGCAGCGCGAGCGCTTCGTCGAGGCGTTCTACGATTCGCTGCTCGACAACTACGGCAGCGCGCTCGCGGAATTCACCGGCGACCGGATGCGCATACTGCCCACGAAAGTCCCTCCGAACGCGGATCGTGCGACGGTGCGAACCGAGGTCAGGCGCAGCAACGGCACGCGCGTGCCGGTCAACTACAGCTTGCGCAGGACCGCCGACGGCTGGAAGGCCTGGGACGTGAGCATCGAGGGCATCAGCTACGTCAAGAGCTTCCGCGAGGACTTCGGTGCCGAGATCGATCAGAAGGGTCTCGACGCCGTGATCCGCCGCCTCGAAAGCGGGGAGCGGCCGCGGGCGCGCGCCTGAGCCGGGCGGCAAGTCATGCGCAGACGTGCGGTGAGTACGGAATCGATCGAGGTCCGCGAGGTTTCTCCGGGGCGCATCGCGTTGCGCGGTCCGTTGGAATACGAGACGGCGAGACACGCGCACTCGCAGGGGCTCGAGCTGATCACGGCAGCGGGCGCGTCACAGCTCGAGATCGACTGCGCCGGGGTCACGCGATCCGACAGCGCGGCCCTTGCGGTGCTGACCGACTGGATGGCGACGGCGCGCGAGCGGCAGCTCCGACTCTGCGTCGTGAACATTCCGCCGGATCTTCGCGCCATCGCCCGGATCAGCGAGGTCGACGAGCTCCTCGAGCGCGGCGTGGAGTGCGGCTGCGGCGCCTGACGGCGCCGCGGACGGCTGACGGCTCAGCCGTCTGAGTCTTCTTGCGGCGGCTCATCCGCTTCCGGCTCCGGATCCTCCAGCGCCGGATCCTCGAGCTCTTCCTCCTCCACCTCGCCGTCGCTCACGAGGAACGCGCGGCGCTGCAGATAGGCGCTGCGGATGAGCGCGTATCGGTCGTACGCGCGCTCGAGCGCCCCCTCGACTTCGAGCAGGCGAGCGCGGCGGTCGACCTGCTTCAGCGCCTCCGCCCCCCAACGCACCTTGTCTTCTTCGATGTACGTGCTCGGGTCGGCGTACTCATCCGCGAGCCCGCCGAACGCGTCCCGCACGCTCGAGGGGCCGAGCACCGGCACCACGAGATAGGGGCCGCCGGGGACGCCCCATTTGCCGAGCGTCTGGCCGAAGTCCTCGTCGTTTCGATCGAGGCCTGCGGGGGATGCCGGATCGAACAAGCCGCCCAGACCGAGCGTGGTG
>JBQTHP010000019.1:0-4238 GCA_052389755.1 Gammaproteobacteria bacterium | reverse complement strand
CGCAGGTCGTGTCGAGCACTCAGTGGGCCGACGCGCTGCAGGCGGAGATCGAGGGACTGAAGGATTTCATCCGATGCGCGCGACTTGCAGGCGCTGATGCGGCTCGCGTGCTGCGTGAGGAGGCGCTGCGGCATCAGTTCATCGATGAGGCGCGAAGGCGTCGGGGCCTCTAGGCGAGAAAAAGCCGATGCTCACGCAAGCGCATCAACATGCCAGAGCCCGGCGCTATGTTCGCGCACCGGCGCCGCAACGAGATTAGTGTTTCAACCTGAGCAGCGGTGCGAACTTAATGTCCAGGACGTCATACTGGCTTGAAATCCATTCCTTGATCTCGCGTTGTCGACGAACGTTCTGCGAACGTTCTGGCCCCGCGGGTACTCCCTCGAGTTCTGAGTCCAACGAATGCAGTAGTGAAGCCTCTCGATACAGCTTGTCCAAGTACTCGGCTAACGCGGCACCGACGATGAATTTCGCTCCCTTCGTCTTCATCAAGAATTGGAGCGTCGTGGAGGATGATGCCTTTCCAGTGGTGATAACGCGGCCGATCAACTCCGTGGCTGCCTCGTAGAACGCGTAGCGCCTGTCAAACAGTTCGAGCTTTAGTTTGTTGCGATTAGTACGCCACTGCTGCGCAGCGATGTAGACGCCAGCGATGGCGATGGTTGGGGTCAACAATGCGGCGAGAATGGGGACCCATATGGGAAGATGCTGAGCCTGCGTTGACATCGGCCTAACCTCAGAGGTGGCTCGGATCCTTCGGACAGATTTCCCGGTTTGATAAGTGGAAAGATCTGCCATGGGTTGAAAGCACGGCGAGGCATTCTGCCTCATCTCTTGATCTTTGTTCCTCCTTCATCGGTTCACACGCAGGGCAGTCTGCCGCCGCAGGCGGCAGAAGCGCAGGTTTTTTGACGAGCATGGAAAAAAGCGACCGCACGGGAAGCCGCAGGCGCCGAGATCTCGAGGGACCCGCTACCTCGGTACCCCTCGAAATCGGTGCGCTAGGATTCTCTGTGGTCACGTTGATCTCTCAGGCAGCCACGGCGAGCGGCGCGCCGACGCGGCCGAAATAGATTTCATCGGGCGTCGCATAGTCGTGCGACTGATGAAGTCGGCGGCGATTGTAGAAATCAAAGTAACGGGTGAGACCGGCCTGCACCTCGCGCCCGTTCTCGTAACCATGCAGGTAGATATCCTCGTACTTGACGCTCCTCCACAGCCGTTCGATGAACACGTTGTCGATCCAGCGACCCTTGCCGTCCATGCTGATGCGAATACCGGCCGCCTTGAGCACGTCCGTCCACGCCGCGCTCGTGAACTGCGCGCCCTGGTCGGTGTTGAAGATCTCGGGGCGCCCGAAGCGCCCGAGCGCCTCCTCCAGCGCCGCGACGCAGAACTCCGTGGTCAGCGTGTTCGAGAGCCGGAAGCTCAGGACCTTGCGGCTCGCCACATCCAGGATCGCCACCAAATACAAGAATCCATGCGCCATCGGGATATACGTGATGTCGCTCGCCCACACCTGGCCGGGCCGATCGATCACCAGATCGCCCAGCAGATACGGGTGGATGAACGCCTCACGCGCCGGCAGGCTCGTGCGTGGCTTGCGGTAGAGCGCCTCGATCCCCATCCGGCGCATCAGCGTCGACACGTGCAGGCGACCGACCTTGAAACCCTCTCGGGCGAGTTGCCGGGCCAGCCGCCGCGCTCCGTAGAACGGGTGCTCAAGATGCACCTCATCGATCCGGCGCATGAGCGCCAGGTCCGCCTCGGACACCGGACGGGGCGTGTAATACACGCCCGTCCGATTGAGCCCGAGGAGCTCGCACTGCTCGCTCACCGGCAGCTGCGCGCCC
Source organism: Gammaproteobacteria bacterium (assembly GCA_052389755.1). Lineage (GTDB taxonomy): Bacteria > Pseudomonadota > Gammaproteobacteria > Steroidobacterales > Steroidobacteraceae > JBQTHP01. The sequence continues at coordinate 2,385 of JBQTHP010000019.1, read as the reverse complement.
CGATCGATCATCGCCGTCCGCCCGGACCGGGGAATCTCCCGAGCGCGTTGTCTAAAAAATCTCGCTCCACCGTAAGCTGGCCGATCTTCTCGTGCAGCTCCCGGATCCGCTCACGCTCGGCAGCGCCGTCTGCGGCACCGCCGCCGAAGATCCCCGCCGCTCCTTCCAGCAGCTGGCTCTTCCAGCTCGTGATCTGGTTCGCGTGCACGTCATAGTGAGAGGCTAGCTCGGCGAGCGTCTTCTCGCCTCGAATGGCCTCCAGGGCCACCTTCGCTTTGAAAGCCGCTGAATGGTTGCGTCGTGGTCGCTTCATCGGATCTGCTCCTTCCGTCATCGGAATGTACCGCAGTCCTTCCACTTATCGCCGTGTCCGAAAAAGCCGAGCCACCTCTGGGATTGATTGGCGCGCACCACGGCGCACGTACGCGCCACAACTGGCCACGTGAGTGTGCGTGCGAGTGATGCGGAAGTACCTTATTTTCCAGCACTTTCGCGTGCATCGAACGCGAGCTGAGCGTATAATTTCTCGGTGCGCACCGGCACCGATCTGCCCGATGATACCGAGAGTCTGAAAGCACTCGTTCTCGAGATGCGCGAAGCACTGCGCACTCGGGAACTTGAGATCGAACACCTGAAGGTACTCCTCGCGAAGCTCAGGCGTCTGAAGTTCGGCCGCTCCTCGGAAGCCCTCGATGAACGCATCCGACAGCTCGAGCTGTCGATCGAGGAACTCGAGACGAGCGCCGCGCACGCCAGCCCGCCATCGAGTGTACCGGCACCTGCGAAGGACAAGCCCGCCCGCAAGCCCCTGCCGCCGAGCCTGCCACGCGACACCGTCGTGCACACGCCGGTGGCGAACGAGTGCGGCTGTCCGGCGTGCGGCGGAGAGCTGCGTCCCCTGGGCGAGGATGTGAGCGAGGTCCTCGAGTACGTGCCTGAGCACTTCAAGGTGATCCGGCACGTGCGCCCGAAGCTCGCATGCAGCCACTGCGAGAAGATCGTCCAAGCACTTGCACCGTCTCGGCCGATCGAACGCGGGATCGCTGGCCCGGGACTTCTCGCGCACATCCTCATCGGCAAGTACTGTGATCATCTGCCGCTTTACCGCCAGAGCCAGATCTACGCGCGCGCAGGGATCGATCTCGACCGCTCAACACTTGCGGGCTTGGTGGGTGGCGCCGCGGCGCTGCTCGCGCCACTCGGCGAGGCGCTCGCCGAGCACGTGAAGGCGGCCCTGAAAATCCACGCCGACGATACCCCGATCCCGGTACTCGCGCCGGGGACGGGCAAGACCAAGTTGGGGCGGCTCTGGGTCTATGGGCGAGACGATCGATCTTGCGGCGATCAAGCTCCGCCGGCGGTGTGGTTCCGTTACTCGCCGGATCGCAAAGGGGAACGCCCGTTCGGGCATCTACGCAACTTCAGCGGCACCTTGCAGGCCGATGGCTACGCCGGCTTCAACCGGCTTTATGAGAGCGGCCGAGTGCTCGAAGCGGCGTGCTGGGCGCACGTGCGTCGCGGCTTCTACGACAGCGCGCTCCAAGACAAATCACCGATCGCGCAGGAAGCGCTCGAGCGCATCCAGATGCTCTTCGCCATCGAGGCGGAGATCCGCGGCCGCTCGGCCGAGGAACGTCGCCGTGTTCGCCAGGCGCGCGCCGGACCGCTGCTCGAGGATCTGCATCGCTGGTTCGCGAGCACGCTCGGGAAGCTCTCGAAGAAATCGCCGCTGGCGCTTGCGATCCGCTACGCACTCGCGCGTTGGAGGGCGCTCACCCGCTACCGCGACGACGGACATCTCGAGCTTGATAACAACGCCGCCGAGCGCGCGCTACGCGCGGTTGCCCTCGGCCGCAAAAACTTCATGTTTCTCGGTGCCGACTCGGGCGGGGAGCGCGCTGCGATCATCTACTCCCTGATCGGCACCGCCAAGCTCAACGACCTCGATCCGGAAGCGTATCTGCGATACGTTCTCGAACGCATCGCCGAGCATCCGATCAATCGCATCGAGGAGCTTCTGCCGTGGCACGTTCAGCACGAGCTCAGCGTAAAGCGCCCACTCGCCGCCTGAAGCGCCGACCGGCGCCGCCAAAGCCCGCCGCTTCCACACCGTGGCCGTCGATCGAGGCATTCCTCGAGTCCGAGGAGGGCAATATCTCACTCGGCAGCATCGGCTATAACTCATCGCTCGGCTATACAGCTGTGGCAAGCGATGACCACAACATGCTCGTCGCACTGGTGCGCCGCTCCGGTGAGACGCTGCATCAGCTGCTTGTCCGGCTCGAGCGGGCTCTCGGTCCCGCAATCGACGAGCAGATCTTCGTCGACGAGATCAACGCGCCAACAGTCACGAAGTAGTCAATACGGCTGTGAGCGGACGCTTAC
>JBQTHP010000018.1:0-3805 GCA_052389755.1 Gammaproteobacteria bacterium | reverse complement strand
CCATCAACGCGCTGCGCGAGCTCGGCCTGCGGATCGCCATCGACGACTTCGGCACGGGCTATTCGAGCCTCGCGTACCTCAAGCGCTGGCGCGTGGACTATCTCAAGATCGACCGCAGCTTCGTTCGTGACGTCGTCGCCACCGATTCGAGCGACCTCGCGATCGTGGGCGCAATCGTCGCCGTGGCGCGGCACATGAACGTGCAGGTCATCGCGGAAGGCATCGAGACCTGGCAACAGCTCGACAAGCTGCGCGAGCTCGGCTGCTGCTACGCGCAGGGCTACCTCTTCGCGCGGCCCGCGCCTGCGTCGCTCAGTCGACGCCTGCTCGAGGGCAAACCGCTCTCCTTCGAGGGCAATGAGTCGACCGGGGAGACGAGCGGCGTGGAACCGCTCGTCGTCGCCGCGACGGGAGGCTGACCCGCCACCACGCCGCGTTGTAGTCTGTACGGATGGCCGGACAATGCGCGAATGCGGTGCTGATGGTGAGGCCCGCGGCATTCGACTACAACCCGGAGACCGCCGCGAGCAACCGCCTGCAGCGCCGGGCTGAGTCGACCGTCGTTCAGCCTCATGAGGCCGCGCGACGTGAATTTGCGCAGTTCGTGCCCGCGCTGGAGAGCGAGGGCGTGCGAGTGTGCGTGGTCGACGATACGTCGGAACCGCCGAAACCCGACGCCGTGTTCCCCAACAACTGGATCAGCTTTCATGCGGATGGCACGGTCGTGCTCTATCCGATGCAGGCGGAAAGCCGCCGTCGCGAGCGGCGTGCGGAGATCATCGATCACGTCGTCTCGAGGCTGGGCTTTCTCGTGAATCGCATCGTGGATCTCACCGCCCACGAGCTCGACGGGCGATGCCTGGAAGGCACGGGCAGTCTCGTGCTCGATCATGTTGAGCGCGTCGCGTATGCGTGCCGCTCGCCGCGCACCCACGCGATCGTGCTCGAAGAGTGGTGCCGCGAACTCGGCTATGAGCCGGTGATGTTCGACGCCGCGGATCGAGCCGGCGTGCCGCTCTATCACACCAACGTTCTCATGTGCATCGGCACGCGCGCGGTCGTCATCGGCGCCGATGCGATCGCGCCGGCGGATCGCGCGCGCGTGCTCGATCGGCTCGCCGCGAGCCGCCGGGAGATCATCACGATCACCCACGAGCAACTCGCCGCGTTCGCGGGCAACATGCTCGAGCTCGCAAGCTGGGACGAGGCGCTCGGCGACTGCAGCGTGCTCGTCATGTCGACGGGCGCGCGCGCCGCGCTCGGGCCCGAAGGCTACGCGCGGCTTGCGGCGTGCGCGGACAATCTGCTCGCCGTGCCCATCCCGACGATCGAGCGTCTCGGCGGCGGCAGCGTGCGCTGCATGCTCGCGGAAGTGTTCACGCCCGCGTGATCGAGCTCATCGTCAAGGGCGTGGCGAGCTATCTCCTCGGCTCGGTGGTCGGCAGCCTCGTGGTCGGGCGATTGAGAGGCGGCGTCGACATCCGCACGCTCGGCAGCGGCAACGCCGGCGGTACGAATGCGTTGCGCACCCAGGGCAAGGCGTTCGCGGTATGGGTCGTGCTGATCGACGTCGCCAAGGGCTGGCTCGCCGCGTACGGCATCGCGGCGCTTGCGCTGCCGTTCGTGCCGGCGGCGAGCGCGACGGTGCGCGAGTGGCTCCCGGTCGCGTGCGGCGCGGCGGCGATCATCGGCCACGTGTATCCGGTGTGGCACGGCTTTCGCGGAGGCAAGGGCGCCGCGACGCTGGTGGGTGCGCTCGTGGGCGTCAACGCGTGGTTGCTCGTGCCCGTCCTCGCGACGTGGGTCGGCGCGCTGATTCTTTTCGGCTACGTCAGTCTCGCGTCGATTCTCGCGGCGCTCGCCCTGCCGATCGCGGTGGCCGTGGGGGATGTGACCCCCCGCGTGCCGGTGCTCGCCTTCGGTGTGTTCGTGGCGGCGGTCGTGATGTTCACGCATCGCGCGAACCTCGCGCGCATGCGCCAGGGCTCTGAGCCTCGCGCCCGAAGCCTGTGGTTGCTCGGGGTACGGCGCCGATGAAGCCCCTCACCCGGGCTTCGCTTGCAGCGTGCGTGTTTCGGTGCCTCGCCGACGGCCGATTTCACTCGGGCGAGGATCTCGCACGCGAGCTCGCCGTCACGCGCAGCGCGATCTGGAAGGCCACGGCAGCACTGCGCTCCCTGGGTCTCGAGATCTTCGCCGTACGCAACCGCGGCTATCGGCTGCGATCGGCGTGCGAGCCGCTCGATGACGGGCGGATTCGCGACGGCCTGTCGCAGCGCGCACGGGAGGATCTGGCGAGCCTCGAAGTCGAGTGGGCTCTCGCCTCGACGAACGACGCCCTGCTCGCGCGTCCGCCGCCTCGTGCGGGAAGCGCAGCCGCCGTGTTCGCCGAATACCAGAGCGCCGGACGCGGTCGTCGCGGCCGCGCGTGGCTCGCTCCGCCGGGAGGCGCGATCTGCGTGTCGCTGAGCTGGACGTTTCCCGAGGTGCCGCGCGACCTGAGCGCGCTCAGTCTGGTGATCGGCGTGTGCGTGCTGCGCGCGCTGCGGGATCTCGGCGCGCGCGAGCTCGAGCTCAAATGGCCCAACGACGTGCTGTGCGCGCATCGCAAGCTCGTCGGCGTGCTGATCGAGCTGCGCGCCGAGTCCGCCGGTCCGACGAGCGCGGTGATCGGCATCGGCCTGAACTGCGCCATCGCACCGAAGCTGCGCGCAGCGATCGCCGCGACGGGTCTCGAGCCGGCGGATCTTGCGGACGCCGGCATCAGTGCGGCACGGCGCAACGAAGTCGCCGCGCGCGTGCTCGACGCCTGCATTCTCGGACTGCAGGAGTTCGAGCGGGACGGTGCGCGCGGTTTCCTCCAGGAATGGCAGCGTGCGGATGCGCTGCGCGACCGGACCGTCACCGTGCATTTCGCGGAGGGCGCGAGCCGCGGCGTTGCACGCGGCGTCGATCTCACGGGCGCGCTGCTGATCGAGGCGCCCGACGGCGTGCGCAAATTCATCTCGGGCGACATCACCGTGAGGTTCGACGCATGAGCGTGCTGCTCGTCGATATCGGCAACACGCGTATCAAGTGGGCGCGGCTCGTGCGCGGCCGGCTCGGGCGACAGCGCGCGGCCGCGCACCTCGAGTGGAGCGCGCGCGAGTTTCGCACGACGCTGTTCGGAAGGATGACGCATGTCGAGCGGATCCTCGTCGCGAGCGTCGCCGGCGCGCGCATCGATCGGCGCTTTGCCGGCGCTGCCCGGCGCGCAACCGGCATCACGCCCGTGTTCGTGAAGTCCGGGCGCCGCGCCGGCGGCGTCACGACGCGCTACAGGGATCCGTGGCGGCTCGGCGTAGACCGCTTCGTCGCGGTCATCGGCGCGCACGCGATGAGCGGCGGTCGTGCGGCATGCGTGGTCGATATCGGCACGGCGATGACCATCGATCTCGTCGACGGGCGCGGTGTTCATCGGGGCGGCGCGATCGTCCCGGGGCCAGCGCTCATGGTTTCGAGCCTGCTGCGTGACACGAGTGGCATCGGCCGGCGCGCACGCGGAGCGCGCGGCGGCCGTGCGCTCTACGCCCGCAACACGCTGGCCGCGATAGAGCAGGGCGCGCTCGTCGCCGCCGCGGCGATGATCGACCGCGCGGTTGCCGAAGCACGCCGGACGCTCGATGCGTCGCCGCGAGTGCTCGTCACCGGCGGCGCGGCGCCATCCGTCCGGCCGCTCGTCAGATCTGCCCATCGTCTCGTCCCCGACCTCGTGCTGCGCGGACTGGCGGTGCTCGCAGCGCGTAACGTGCCGTAGAATCGCGCG
>JBQTHP010000017.1:0-109038 GCA_052389755.1 Gammaproteobacteria bacterium | reverse complement strand
AGATTCCCGCGCGGGAAGTGATTCTCGCGACGTCGCGTCCCGCGGGACTGTCGCTGCACAACGCCGTGGACGCAGGCGTCCTGGCGGTCGAGGCGGCGGCCCATCCCGGGCTGGCTGTGATTCGCCTAGCCGCGTACGGCGTCGAGCTGCTGGCGCTCGTCACGACGGACGCGGTCCGCAAGCTCGATTTGCGGGCGGGTCGGCAGGTGCTGGCACTCATCAAGTCGGTGTCGATCGACACGTTTGGGTGATTCGACGGCGGGCTTTCCGACGAGCGGCACGTGTCGCCCGACGGGCAGCGTTTGCCCTCGCCGGTGGCACGGTTACGCTCACGTCATGGATCCGATTACGCAAGAGGCGGCCACGAGCCAGGCCTCGGAAGCCGCGTCGCGGGATTTCGGCGCGCTGCAAGGCGCGCCGGATGACTCCTCGGATGACGGACAGCTCTGGGCGCTCGGCCCGCTGGCTGACGTCGTGCACGACGATCCAGGCAGCGACCCGTACAACCGTACGGGCCGCTTTGCACGGCCGATCTTCAAATACCAGAGACTTCCGGAAGAATAACCGGGGAGAGTCGGTGCGACATCCGTGTCGCACCGATCACCCCGCCTGAGTCCCTTCAGGTCGAGCCGTCCCTGGACTTCGCTGTCCTTAGCGGATCCGCTTCCTGCGGAACAGGTTCACGATCGCGAGCAGCAGAACGGCACCGAGCAGCGACACCAGCAGTCCACCGATGCTGAAGTCGCCCTGATTGATCGTGCCCTCACCGATCAGTGGCGTAATCAGCCACCCACCGTCCTCATGATCTTGCTCGCGATCCAGCCGATGAGGCCACCCACGACCAACCAGATGATGAAATCCATGATTGACCTCTCGAGCCGCCGACACTAAAGACTTCCACGGGCCGGGAATCCGCAAGATGCGTGCCCATTTCTGCGGTTACGCGTGAAACCTGATCGTGGGCGTCAGCTGAAGCTCGAGCTGATGGTGATAGCACTCACCATGCCTACGAGGCCCGCAGCGAGAAGGCCGAGCGCGAGCGGCCGCCAGCCGAGCGCCCGGAACGCACCCAGGCGCGTCGCGAGTCCGACGGCCGCCATCGCTATCGTGAGCGCCCATTCCGACACGATCTGCGAGAGCTGGAGGAATCCGCGCCAGGCGGCCTCGGAGATCATTCCGAAGGGCGTCTCGCTCATGTCCCCGAGCGTGCGCAGCGCGCAGCACACGACGAACCCTACGACGAACAGCGGCACGAATGGTGCGCGCGGCACCGCTGGCGCCTCGAAATCCCGGCGCTCCGTTTCCCTGTGGAGTAGCGCGACAGCGGGAATTACAAACGCCATGCACAGGTTGCGCACGAGCTTCGTGACCGTAGCTGCCTCGAGCGCGCCGTCCGCGTGGAACTGTTCCTGATACATGAGACCCGCGCCGGCGACCTGCGCGGTGTCGTGGATCGCCGTGCCAAGAAACATGCCTGCAAGCTGTGGCGCGCCCGCGAACAGGCTATCTGCGATCGTCGGATATACGAGCAGCGCGACGAGCCCGAAGAGCGAGATGCACGCCGTTGCGTAACTCACCTCGACCTCACGCGCACGGATGAGGGGCGCCGTCGCCGCGATCGCCGTGACGCCGCAGATGCTCGTACCGACGGCAATGAGCGCGCCGAGCTCGCGCGATAAGCCGAACGCGCGTCCAGCGAGCGTGACGATGGCGAGCGCGACGACGATGCACACCACCACGACGGGCAGAGCCTTGAGGCCGAGCGCGGATGCGGTGACGAGCGACAGGCGCAGTCCCAGCATGACGATGCCGACGCGAAGCACCGTGGTCGTGAAGAACTGCAGCGCCCCGCCCGCGCGCTGCGTGACGGCGGGCGCGAGATTTGCGACCGCAAGCCCGAGCAGGATCGCGAAGAGCACGCCGCTCACGGGACTTTTCGTAAAGCCCATGAGCGCCGTTCCGGTCCACTCGGCGAGCCACCTGCCGAGCGCCGCGACGACGAGAACCAGCGCGATGCCGGCGGCGAAACCGCGGCTCATGTGCAGTGAGGCAACAGGCTCTCGGGGACGCCCTGAAAAGGCGCGAATGCTATCACGCTATCGCGGTGCAGACTGGCCGGGCGCGCCGCTGATGAGGCAGAATCTGCGGCCCCATACGAGGACATTCAGGCATGTGTGGAATAGTCGGCGCGGTCGCGGAGCGCGATATCGTTCCGATCCTCATGGAAGGGCTGCGCCGCCTCGAGTATCGCGGCTACGACTCGGCGGGGCTCGCCGTGCTGAACGGCGCCGAGCGTCTCACCCGGCTGCGCACCGTCGGCAAGGTAAGGATGCTGCAGGAGGCGCTCGAGAAGAAACCGACCCACGGCAATCTCGGCATCGCGCACACGCGCTGGGCGACCCACGGCGTGCCGAGCGAGCGCAACGCGCATCCGCACATCTCGCGCGACGGCCTCGCCATCGTGCACAACGGCATCATCGAGAACTATGAGGAGCTGCGCGTCGAGCTGAAAGCGGCGGGCTACGAGTTCAGCTCGGAGACCGACACCGAGGTCATCGCGCATCGCATTCACCACCACCTGAAGACGCAGAAGGATCTCTTCAAGGCCGTGCGCGCAACCGTCGCGGAGCTCGAAGGCGCGTACGCGCTCGCGGTCGTGAGCGAACACGATCCGGATCGCATCATCCTCGCGCGCGAGGGCTGCCCGGTCGTGATCGGCCTCGGCGTCGAGGAGAATTTCGTCGCATCGGACGTCGCCGCCCTGCTACCCGTCACGCGCCGCTTCGTCTTCCTCGAAGAGGGCGATGTCGCCGAGGTGCGGCGGACCGGCGTGCGGGTGATCGACAAGGAAGGCAACACCGTCGAGCGACCGCAGCACGAGAGCGAGCTCACCGCCGATGCGGCGGAGAAGGGTCAGTACCGGCATTTCATGCTGAAGGAGATCCACGAGCAGCCGCGCGCCGTCGCGAACACCCTGCAGGAACGCGTGGCGAACGGCCGGCTGCTCGAGGCGGCTTTCGGCCCTGCCGCCACCGAAGTGTTCCGCCGCACGGAACACCTGCACATCGCCGCCTGCGGCACGAGCTTCCATGCGGGCGCCGTGGCCCGCTACTTCATCGAGCAGATCTGCAAGCTGCCGTGCACGGTGGAAGTCGCGAGCGAGTACCGGTATCGAAATCCGGTGGTGCCGAAGAACTCGCTGTTCGTCACGATCTCGCAGTCGGGCGAAACCGCGGACACGCTCGCGGCGCTGCGGCTCGCAAAGCAGGCGGGCTATCTGTCCTCGCTCTCGATCTGCAACGTTCCGGAGAGCTCGCTCGTGCGCGAGTCGGAGCTCGTGATGCTCACGCGCGCGGGACCCGAGATCGGCGTCGCCTCGACGAAGGCGTTCACGACGCAGCTTGCGGCGCTCGGCATGCTGGTCGTCGCGCTCGCGAAGCACCACTGCGCCGACGCGGAGCGCGAACGCGGGCTCGTGACGAGGCTGATCGAGCTGCCGTCGCTCATCGACAAGACACTCGCGCTCGACCCGGTGATCCAGGAGCTCGCGAAGCGTTTCGCCGACAAGCACCACGCGCTGTTTCTCGCGCGCGGTGCGCTGCACCCGATCTCGATGGAAGGCGCGCTGAAGCTGAAGGAGATCTCCTACATCCACGCCGAGGCCTATCCGGCCGGCGAGCTGAAGCATGGGCCGCTCGCGCTCGTGGACGCCGACATGCCGGTCGTCACGGTGGCGCCGAACAACGATCTTCTCGAGAAGCTGAAATCGAACCTGATGGAAGTGCGCGCCCGCGGCGGGGAGCTCATCGTGTTCGCGGACCCCGAGTCAGGGATCGTGGAGAGCGAAGGCGTCACCGTCATCCAGATGCCGAAGCACGTGACGTACTTCCAGGCGCCGGTGGTGTACACCATTCCGCTGCAGCTGCTGGCCTATCACGTCGCGATCCTCAAGGACACCGACGTCGATCAGCCGCGCAACCTCGCGAAGAGCGTCACGGTCGAGTGAGACGGGCACGCAGGTCGTAGGCGTCCGAGCCGACGATTTCGACGTCCGCAAAATCCCCGGCGCGAAGTCTCTGCGCGCGCTCGATGCGCACCACGCCGTCGATTTCCGGCGCATCGCCCGCACTGCGCGCGATCGCGGACCCGTCTTCCACGCTGTCGACGAGCACCCGCATCCCGAGCCCTACACGCGCGGCGAGGCGATTCGCACTGATCGCGCCGGCGCGCTCCATGAAGCGCGCGTAGCGCTCTTCCTGCACTTCGGCGGGAACGTGGTCGGGGAGCGCGTTCGCCGCGGCTCCTTCGACCGGGGAGTACTTGAAGCAGCCGACACGATCGAGCTGCGCCTCGTCGAGCCACGCGAGAAGCTCCTCGAACTCTACCTCGATCTCTCCTGGAAATCCGACGATGAAGGTGCTGCGGATCGTGAGATCCGGGCACTCCTCGCGCCAGCGCCGGATTCGCGCCAGCGTGTTCTCCGCGTGCGCAGGCCGACGCATGCGCTTCAACACGCTTGCGCTTCCGTGCTGGAACGGGATGTCGAGATACGGCAGCACGCGCCCTTCCGCCATGAGCGGTATCACCGCGTCCACGTGCGGATAGGGATACACGTAGTGCAGGCGCACCCACACGCCGAGCTCGCTCAAGGCCCGCGCAAGATCGATGAAGCGTGTCTGATGCTCGCGCTCGCGCCAGGTGCCGGCGCGATAACGCAGATCGGCCCCATACGCGCTCGTGTCCTGTGAGATGACGAGCAGCTCCTTGACCCCCGCGTTGGCCAGCCGCTCCGCTTCCCGCAGCACCTCGTCGATCGGGCGGCTCGCGAGCTTGCCGCGCATCGCCGGGATGATGCAGAAGCTGCACTTGTTGTTGCAGCCTTCGGAGATCTTGAGATACGCGTAGTGGCGCGGCGTGAGCCGCACACCCTGCGGGGGAAGCAGATCGAAGAACGGATCATGCTGGGGAGGCAGATGCTCGTGCACCGCGCCGATCACGTCTTCGTAGGCGTGCGGTCCCGTGACCTTCAGGACGCGCGGATGGCGCTCGAGGATCCGCTCCGGTTTCGCGCCGAGACAGCCCGTGACGATCACGCGGCCGTTCTGCTCGAGCGCCTCACCGATCGCATCCAGCGACTCGTCGATCGCCGCGTCGATGAAGCCGCACGTGTTCACGACGACCACGTCGGCGGAGTCGTACGACGGCGCGACGTCGTACCCTTCCGCGCGCAGGTGCGTGAGGATGCGCTCCGAATCGACGAGCGCCTTCGGGCAGCCGAGGCTTACGAAACCAACCTTGGGGGCGCGTGCAGGCATCGATCCGGACGGTCCAAAAAACGGCCGCGTATGGTACTCGGACTGCCTCCTTAACCCTAGTCCTTCTGCAGGGCCGTTACCGGAGCAGGGGCGACGCCGTGCCGCCCGTTTTCGCGTGTCGGGGAGGCCCCATGCGTTCGATGACCGGCTCCATCATCCTGCCACGACCGCCGCTGCGGCTCATCGCCGTTGCCGCGCTGCACGTCGCACTCATCTATACCGTCAACGACGCGCTCAGATTCGAATGGCCGGAGCCGGCCGACGAGCGCGTGACCGCCCGATTGATCCCTCAAAAGCCCAAGCCTCCTGCTGTGGTTACCGGAGGCGGAGATCCGACCACGACGATCACGGTGAAGCCGACGGCTCCTCCGCCACGCGTTCCCATCGACGATCCCGTCGATTCGCCTCCCGTCGAATCCCCCACGCGGGCGGTCGGGCCCGTCGATAACTCGAGCGGCTCCGCAGGGGTAGAACTTCGCATCACGCCCGTGCGCGCCGATCCGCGGTATCCCCTCACGCGGGCCGACTATCCGGCCGTGTCGATTCGCGGCGGCGAGGAAGGCGTAGTGGAGCTGTCGGTGTACGTGCTGCGCGATGGGCGAATCGCCGACGTGCGCGTCGCCAGGAGCAGTGGACATGCGCGGCTCGACCGTGCCGCCGTCGAGGAAGCGCGCAGGCGCTGGCGCATGCAGCCCGCGTTGCGCGGCGATGAGCCGACGGACGCGTGGGGTAATTTCCGCGTGGTGTTCCGGATCGAGACGCACTGACGGGTCGCCCTGCTCGTCAAGGCGAGGATATCGGCACCGTCGATAAATTGAATATATCGGCATGGTCGATATAATGCTGCCATCGACATTACCGATGGCCGCGCATGAATCCCCTCACCAGCACCACGCAGATCGGCCGCATCCTCGCCGCTCGCCGCAAGAGCCTGGGCTTGTCGCAGCACGACCTCGCCGCGAAGCTGGGCATCAGCCAGAACCGTCTGTCGGAGTTGGAATCCCGCCCTGACAAACTCACGGTCGAGCGTCTGCTCGCGTTCGCGAATCTACTGGGACTCGAGCTTGCGATCCGGGAGCGTCCGGCATCCGGGCGTGCCGAGTGGTGAACGATGGCGCGCCGCAGGCAGAGCAGAGAGCTGGTTGTCTGGGCCAATGGTGCGCGCGTGGGAACGTGGCGCGTGCCGATCCGCGGAGCGATGGAGCTCGAGTACGCCCGTGAGTGGATGGCCTCTGATGCGCAGCGCCCGCTGTCTCTGTCATTGCCGTTGACGCTCGACAGGGTGCCGCTGAAGGGGGCGGCCGTGGAGGCGTACTTCGACAATCTCCTGCCGGACAGTGATCTGATCCGCAAGCGCGTGCAGCAGCGTTTCCAGGCGGCCTCTCGTCAGCCCTTCGACCTGCTCGCGGCCATCGGACGCGACTGCGTCGGCGCCGTGCAGCTCCTGCCCCCCGACGAAGCGCCTTCCCGCGTGAGAACGATCGAAGCGCAGCCCCTGAGGGATGCCGAGGTCGCCCGCACGCTCGCAGCGACGGTCTCGCCCCGCGCGGCGAACCTTCCGGCCGACGACTTCCGCATCTCGATCGCCGGCGCGCAGGAGAAGACGGCATTTCTCCGCCACGGGGGCCGTTGGTGCCGGCCCCTCGGCGCCACGCCGACGACTCACATCTTCAAGCTGCCGCTCGGGCTCGTGGGAAACATGCGGGCTGACATGAGCACGTCGGTCGAGAACGAGTGGCTGTGCTCGCGGATTCTCGCCGCCTATGGCCTGCCGATCGCGCGCACCGAGATGGCGAAGTTCGGGGAGTTCAAGGTCCTCATCGTCGAACGCTTTGATCGCGTGTTGCACTCGAGCGGCAGCTACTGGCTGCGGCTGATGCAGGAGGACATGTGTCAGGCGCTTGCCACGCCCAGCTACCGGAAGTACGAAGCCGACGGCGGTCCAGGACTGCCGGACATCATTCGCGTGCTGCAGGGCTCGGTCCGGCGCGACGAAGACATGAAGACCGCCTTCAAGGCGCAACTCCTGTTCTGGATGCTGGCCGCGACGGACGGACACGCGAAGAATTTCAGCATCCGCATCCTGCGGGGCGGGCGCTATCAGCTCACGCCGCTCTACGACGTGCTCTCCGCGTGGCCGATCATCGGCCGGCGCGCCGGTCAGCTCGCATACGAGAAGGCGAAGCTCGCCATGGCGATTCACGCCACTCGGCCGCATTACCGGATCAAGGACATCCAGCGCCGGCACTTCGGCCTGCTCGCCCGGCAGCTCGGCATCGGCGCGGAGGCGGATTCACTCATTGACGAAGTGCTCGATGCAACCGCGGCGGTCATCCAGAACATGCAGCGCGGTCTGCCGCGCGCGTTTCCCGCTCGCGTGCTCGAGACGATTCTCGAAGGTCTCAGTGCATCGGCGACGCGGCTGCGCCACTAAGGTCTAGTCGGTTGTCGCCGGCTCGATCGACTCGGCCGCTGGAGGCGACTGAGTCTCGGGCGGCGGGGTCGTGGCGCGGATGCGGCTCAGTGCGAAGAACATGGCGAGCGCGACCAGCGGCACGAGCAGCCACGGCCACACCGCCGGCCGGCGTCCGGCCGGCGCAGGGCGTTCGAGCGGGTCCGGCGTCATGCGCGGCAGGTTAACGCCCGGAATGCGGGAGGAGCAACCGCGCCCCTCACCCTACCCTCTCCCCGCGAGCGGGGAGAGGGTGCCGAAGGCGGGTGAGGGGTCGGCCTCGACTCCATCTTGTACGCCGCGCTGCGACCGGCGCATGCTACGCGCCCCGCTCGTCGCGGGCATTCCCCTTGCTGCGCGGCACGTCCGCACGAGGAGCGATGCCGATGGCACAATTCAAGCAAGAACTCGACGAGATCAACAACATGGTCGATAAGATCGAGACGGACCTCGATAAGACCACCGCGCGGATGGAAGCGTGTCTCGAGCGCCTCGACGAGCTCGCGGGCAAGCTCGCGAAGACTTCGAAGCAGCTGCGCGATCAGGTCGTCCTGCGTCAGGTGCAAGGCGGCGCGGGGGCTGCGACCCAGGCGCACTGACCTCGTTGCTCAGCGCAACGGCGTCCAGCGGGTTTCGCGCCGCGCCGTCCGCTGCTCGATCGTCTCGTCGGCGTAGCTCATGGGCACGGCGGGGGACAACTCGGCTGGTACTGCAGCGACCGCGTTGACGTTGATGATGCCGAAGCGGCCGCGAGGCGTTTCGATCGAGGCGCCGATGTACACGCCGCAGCCCGGGCAGAGAAGAAAGTCTGCCGTGCGCTGCCCGAAGCGGTAACGGCGCGCAGCGCCGGCACTGCTTTCGCGGAAGGTGAGCGTGCCCGCCGGGTCCGAAGTCGAGAGCGCAGAGTGTGCGCGGCAGAAAGAGCACTGGCATGCGCGAATGCTCCACGCGCGCGGCGGCTGGGCCGTGCGATAGGCGAAGCCGATAGCGCCGCAATGACATCTGCCTTCGTAGAGTTGTCCGGACGCACTCATGACGCGCCTCCTGGCGGGAGCATGCGACCCGTCGCCAGAAAATGGTTCAGCTCGGCCTCCCACGCCTGCATGAACCGCCGGTAGTAGTCGGCCGTGAATCCGGCGACGAACGTATCGCCGGCCGGACCGAGACTGGTGTGGGAATACGCGACGTCTGCGAAGCATGCCGGGCCGTCCGGCACCAGCTGAATGTCCAGCCGGCAGGCCGTGACCTCGGGCGTGATCTTGAGCATTTCGACGTAAAAGCGATGCGGCTCGTGCAGCGTGACGTACCACACCGCGCTCGCGTCGCCTTCGGGCGTCACGAACACGCAATCGCGTTCCGCGACCCCGCTCGCGCTCACGACCAGCCACGGCGCCCATCCGAGCGCCCACTCGGTTTCGCGCACGGGGCAGAGCAGCGGAAACACGCGCTCGGCGGAGGCGAGCAACCGCTGCCGGTAGGTGTGAGAGGCTCGATTCGGCGCGGCGATCCGCATCTGGGTCGTCCTACTGTCGCAGCTCGGGTACCAGATCAAGGAATACGAGGAGAAGGGCGATCGTATTCGAAAAGCCGTGCGTGAGAATCGGCAGCCACAGATTGCGGCCCGCCGCGAGGTAGAGGCCGGACATGACCAGCGCGGTAAAGGTGGTGTCGGCAATGCCCGTCGGCCCCTGGTAGAAATGACCGACCCCGAAGAGGCCGCTGACCACGAGCACGCTCGCGATCCAGGCTGCGTGCGTGCCCGCTCCAAGGTCCGCGAACCGGTTCAGCAGGTAGCCGCGATAGGCAAGCTCCTCGCCGAATGCCGCGAGACTCCACACGAGCGCAAAAGCGACGAGCAACATCTTCACGTTGCCGACCAGCGGCTTGAAGCTTGAAAGATCGGTCGGTCGATGAGTGAACCAGACGATGAGCGGTTCAGTGACGTATTCGCTCGCGAGCTGCAGCGCGACTGCGGCAAGCACGGCGGTGACGAGCGTGCGGGTCCAGCTCGCCGGTCGGGTAAATCCAACCGATCGCCATCCCCGGCCCCGCAGGCGAAGCGAGATCCATCCCAGCGCGATCAGCCACGGCGTTTCCGTGATCGGTACGACGTCAAAAATGTTCGCGCCGAAGATGAGCGCGACGGCCAGCAGCAGCTCGGCGACGATCGCGACGCGGGCCACCGCTCAATCTGCCGGGTTACGGGGCCTTCGGGCCACCCGCGTCACGGTCGCTCGCCTCCATCGGGTCCGTAGAAAATGACCCACAGCGTGAGGTCGGGCGAGAAATTCTCGAAACGATGCTCGAGCCGCGCCGGAACGAAGAGAAAGTCACCGGTCGAAACCCTGGCGCGCCGTGAGCCGTACACGAACTCACCGCTGCCTTTCACGACTACGTAGATCTCATCGCGCGCGTGCGGCTCCTGCGTATCGACCCCGCGCGGGGCAAAGATCTCGACGCTGAGGGAGCCATGCTGCAGCAGCTCGGCGAAGGGCACGCCGTCCTTTCCCGGCAGGCGGGCGAACGCTTCGGCGATGCGGAGGATTGCAGTTCGGGACTCGGCGGTGCCACTGCTCACACGTTCATCCTGCCACGGCTGCGTCTGCATCACGACACCGTTCCGCCTTTATCTCCTACGGCGTGCACAACGCGTCGGGCGGTGGCGAAAAGCGGATCGACTCGATCCTGTCGGCGCGTCGTGTGATCTCGAGATCGAGCGGGCCGCCATCGCACTCGAGGCGCACGCGAGCGCTCGTCTGGCCGTCACCCTCTGCCGGCTCTCCGGCCCGGCACGCGCCGTAGGTTTCCCGGGTCGTCGCAAGGAGTGCACCGATCGAGTCGCGGTCGGCGGTGCGCACGAGATCGAGGCCGCGTGGACCGCGCGTCAGTGCGACCATCACGTTTCCAAGCGATTGCTGCATTGCCGGCGCGAGCGGTCGTCCGCGACGAACCTCGAGATATTGCACCGTCGGAGGGTTCGTGGGCGCGAGCGTGAACGCAACGTCGAGCCAGCCGCGTTCGCAGCGCATGCGAAACGAACCGCGCAGCGCGTTCTCCGCATCGATGGCTCCGGCCGCGCAGCTCCCCAGGTCCTTGCGCAGCGCGCCGATCGCCTCGCGGCGACGCTCGAGCGATTCATCGAGAAACAGGTTGTCCGCGGCGATCGCGCGCGCCTTCGCGTCACTCCAGTCGTCGACGAGATGGGCGAGGCGATGCGTCGCCTCCACGAGCGCGGGTGAAGGGCTCGCGCGGCGCGGCTCGAGTCCGCCGGTTCGTGCGAGCGCACCCAGCATCTCGCGGACCATCGGGCCCGGCGCCCCGTAGGTGAGATTCGCCATGCCGAACGCGCCTACGCCGGAGTCCGGCAGCCACAGCATGTACGAGCCGAAGCCCGGTAGGCCCCCGGAGTGCCCGACCTGCCGGCCGAGGTCACACGCCCGCGCCGCACGCAGCCCGAACGCGTAGACACCTGCGAATGCTTCCGCCGGTGCGCCAGCGCCGCGCCGCGCGAGCAGGGTCGGGTAACCCGCTCCCTGCTGTATTTCTCGCACACTGCGCCGTAGTGCGGGCGGAGTCTCCGGATCGTCCCGCGGCGGGAATGCTGCCAGCATCCATCCAACCCATCGGGCGAGATCGCGCGATGACGTGAAGAGCCCGCCCATCGACCCGAAGGCGCCGTCGGCGAGCGGTGTTTCCGGCAGAAATCGACCGTCCTGCTGCCGATAACCGGTCGCAAGCCGCGCCTTGGGTACGTCAGTCGGGTCCCAGAAGCTCGATCGCATGCCGAGCGGCGCGAGGACGCGCGTGTTCACGAATTCCCTGTACGCCATGCCCGACACGTTCGCGACGATGCGTCCGAGAACCGCGAACCCGTAATTCGAGTACTCGTACGCGCTGCCGGTCCCGGTCGAGAACGGAATGCCTGCCGCCAGCCATCTCGACAGCTGCTCGTCGGAAACCGCCAGCTGCCGATCGCCCCACGGGTTGTCCTCGGGGAAACCGGCGGTGTGAGTGAGCAGATGCCGCACCGTGATCGGACCGGAATCCCGCGTCGGCGGAGAGAGTGATGCGAGCTCGGGAACGTAACGGGATACCGGCGCATCGAGCTCGAGCTTGCCCTGGTCGCGCAGCATCAGGATCGCGAGCGCGGTGACGCTCTTCGTCATCGAGGCGATACGAAAGATCGTGTCCGCGTCGATGGGCGCCTTGCGCTCGACGTCGCGGAAGCCCGCGCTGCCGAACTTCGCGAGCTCGCCGTCGATCACGACGCCCCACGCGACCCCTGGCGCGCTGCGCTCATCGAGCCAGCGCTGCGCGATGCGATCCAGCTCTGGAAAGGCGTTCGCGAGCTTCTCTCGCCGCTGCGCATCCGCGAAGGTGGCGGGCGGTACGTTCGCACCGGCGGCAGCGGACGGAACGACACCGACTGCCAGCACCACAGCCAGTGCCGCACTCAGGATTTTCTCTACGCCCATGGGCGATGGGAATTGTATCCACGGCACGCGGCTGTGGCATCGTTATGCGGTCATCCGTCGCAGGCAGACGTACGAGGAGATGATGGCCGGCGATCAATTTGCGGAAGGCTGGCAGACGGCATGAGCACGAAGCTCCGCTTCGTGTTTTCCGCGGCGCTGTTGTCGCTTATCGCCGCTTGCGGTGGGCGCGCTCCCTTGACGGCGGTTCCGGCGGGGACCGCATTCGACACCATTTTCGACGAGGTCATGGCCCGCTACCGGTTGCCCGGACTTGCGGTCGGAGTCGTCGAGAACGGCCAGGTGGTGTACGTGCGGACAGCAGGCGAGCTCGTCGCCGGCTCGGGTGAGCCGATCACTCCCGACACCCTGTTCAAGATCGCATCCAACGGCAAGGCGATGACCACCGCCGTGATGGCGCGTCTCGTGGACGCCGGAAAGCTGCGCTGGAACGATCCGGTCGTCCGCTACCTGCCCGACTTCCGGATGAACGACCCGTGGGTCACGCGCGAGATGCAGGTGCGCGATCTGCTGATCCACAACAGCGGCCTGCGATCGGGCGCGGGCGATCTCATGCTGTGGCCCGAGCCGAATCTGTTCACGCGCGCGGACATCATCGCGGGACTTGCGCACCTGAAGCCAGTGCACAGCTTCCGCGCGCACTACGACTACGACAACCTCCTGTATATCGTCGCCGGCGAAGTGGCGGCCGCCGCGGGCGGCATGTCGTACGAAGAGCTGGTGCGTCGCGAGCTGTTCGCACCGCTCGGCATGACGCGCTGCCAGGTGGGCGAATGGCGCCGCGACGAGGTCGGCAACGTCGCGCAGCCGCACATGCGACAGGCAGACCGCAACGTTCCGATCCGCCGCGACGCGGAGCTTATTCCCGCGACGACGATGGCTGCGGCAGGCGGCATACGCTGCAGTCTCAACGACATGCTGAAGTGGGCACGCATGTGGCTCGGGGACGAACCCTGGCTCACGCGTGCGCAGCGCGAGGCGTTGTGGACGGCGCACACGCCGATGCCTCTGTCGAGGCGCCAGCGCAACTGGGACAACAGCCGGTTCTACGCCTACGGGTACGGCTGGCGCCTGTCCGACGTCGACGGCGTGCTGCGCGTCGCCCACACCGGAACGCTGGCCGGCATGTATTCGGCGCTGACGCTGCTGCCGGAGAAGAAGGTCGGTTTCGTTTTTCTCATCAATGGCGACGGCGCCGACGCGCGCACGGTGCTGAATCAGGTCCTCGTGAAGCATTTCACGGCTCCGGACGGCGTGCCGTCGGTCGCCTGGTACGCCGACGAGCTTGCGCGCGAGCGGCAGCACCCGATTGGGCGCACGGCACCCGAGGCGATGCCGAGGCAGCTCGCCGTGCCGTCGGCGCTGACGCAGTGGCTCGGCGTGTACCGGGATCCATGGTTCGGCGAGGTTTCCATCTGCGCACGAGGCGACGGTGTGCGCTTCAGCGCAGCCAAGTCGCCGCAGCTCACGGGCAAGGTGATGCGCGCCGGCGAGCGTTTCCTCGTGGACTGGGACGATGAGACCGTCGACGTGGAGCCCTGGCTGACGTTCGCGGCCCCGGTCGGCGATCAACCGGTCACCTTGACGCTCGCGAAGATCGATCCCGAGGCGGACTTCAGCAGCGACTACGAGGATCTCTACTTCGTGCGCGTGGGCGACTGCTATTAGTCCTTTCCCCTACTTCGCTGCCTGACCGGACACGCGAAACGCCCAGATGAAGAGTGTTCCCGCCACCAGGAGCCCCACTCCTGAAATCCATATCGGCACGATCCGGCCACCCACCTCGACGGGCCAACCCTGTAAGAGTCTGAGTGCATGCACGAGAGCGATCGCGCCGAACAACGTGCCCGAGATCCAGATGTACGCCCGCATACCGTCCCTTCCCCGAAGCGAGTCTCTACCGCGCGTACGTCGCCATGATTTCCGTTACGGCGATAGTGTTCGCATTCACATTGAACCCGATGAGCGCGGCGCTCGCCTCCGCCGGTGAATCGATCTGGTCCACCTTCAGTGCGTGAAGTCTGAAGAAGTAGCGATGCGGCGGACCGGGCGGCGGGCACGGACCGCCATAGCCGTGGAAGCCGTAGTCGTTGCGCCCCTGCACGGCGCCCTTCGGCAGCAGCTTCTTCTTCGGATTACCCGCATCGGCGGGCAGCGAGCTCACGGTTCCAGGGAGGTTGAAGACGATCCAGTGCCACCAGCCGCTCCCGGTGGGAGCGTCCGGGTCGTGCACCATGAGCGCGAAGCTCTTCGTGCCGGTCGGCGGGTTCTTCCATGCGAGCGCGGGCGAGATGTTCTGGCCGATGCAGCCGAACTCGTTGAACACCTGCGCGGTGCGGATCTTTTCGCCCTGCGCGATGTCGGGGCTCGAAAGAGTGAAAGTGTTGCTGGCCGGCGGCATCGCGATCTCCGATTCGATCTCCGAAGCGAGTGTGCGCCGCGGATGCGCTTCGCGGCAATTCGCGGGCCGCGCGCCGCGCTCCGGCCGCAGCTTCCGGTGCCGCCGCACGACTATCTCTGCGGCACATCCTGCGGCATAGTCGCAGTGCATGGCTCAGAACAAATTTCTGTTCGTCTCGCTCTCCGGTCTCATCAGCGACATCGCCTGGCAGGTGGCGAAAGAGGGTCACGACGTCAAGTACTCCATCGCCGCCGAAAAGGAGCGCGACATCGCCGACGGTTTCGTCGCGAAATGCAGCGACTGGGAGAAGGAGATCGACTGGGCCGACGTCATCGTCTTCGACGACACGCTCGGCCACGGTGCGAAGGCGCAGGCGCTGCGCGCGAAGGGCAAGCTCGTCGTCGGCGGCACGGCCTACACGGATCGTCTGGAAGATGATCGCGCCTTCGGTCAGGAAGAGCTGCGCAACACGGGCGTGAACATCCTGCCCTACCGGGCCTTCGAGAACTTCGACGATGCCATTGCGTACGTAAAAGAGAGCCCGGATCGTTACGTGATCAAGCCTTCGGGCGAGGCGGGCAACGTGAAGCGGCGGCTGTTCGTCGGCGATGAAGACGACGGCCAGGACGTGATCCGCGTGCTCGAGACGTACAAGAAGTACTTCTCGGCCGAGATCAAGAGTTTTCAGCTGCAACGGCGGGTCACGGGCGTGGAGATTGCCGTCGGCGCGTTCTTCAACGGCAAGGAGTTCGTCTATCCGCTCAACGTGAACTTCGAGCACAAGAAGCTGTTCCCGGGAAACATAGGTCCCTCGACGGGCGAGATGGGCACATCGATGTTCTGGAGCGGCCCGAATCGGCTCTTCAATTCCACGCTGAAGAAGATGGAGCCGCGGTTCGCCGAAGAGGGCTACGTCGGCTACGTGGATCTCAACTGCATCGTGAACGGCAACGGCATCTACCCGCTCGAGTTCACCTCGCGCTTCGGCTACCCGACCATCAGTATCCAGCAGGAAGCGATGACGACGCCGATCGGGCAGTTCTTCTACGACCTCGCGAGCGGCGTGAACCCGAAGCTCAAGGTGAAGAGCGGCTTTCAGATCGGCGTGCGCATCGTCGTTTCGCCGTTTCCGTTCGACGACGATGCGACGTTCGAGTCCGTGTCGAAGAACGCCGCGATCCTCTTCAAGAAGGGCATCATCCCGGAAGAGGTGCACATCGAGGACGTGAAGCAGGTGAACGGCCAGTGGTACGTCGCGGGCACCTCCGGCGTCGTGCTCGTGGTGTGCGGCGTCGGTCAGACGATGCGGCAGGCACAGGCGCAGGCCTACTCGCGCATCCGCAACATCATGATCCCCGACATGTACTACCGCGACGATATCGGCGAGCGCTGGTTCGAGGACCACGACAAGCTCCACACGTGGGGATACCTGCGCGAGGTGTGAGCGGAAGGAGCGTGCGATGAGCACGGTACTGGGACTTTCCGGCAGCCTTCGCGCCGGCTCTTTCAACGCGGCGCTGCTCCGCGCCGCGGTGGAAGTCGCGCCGCAAGACATGACGATCGAGATCGGCTCGATTCGCGGCATTCCCCTCTACGACGGTGACGTCGAAGCCTCGGAGGGCATTCCCGCCGCCGTCGCGCAGTTGAAGGAGCGGATCGTCGCGTGCGAGGCGCTGCTGCTCGTCACGCCGGAGTACAACAACTCGATTCCCGGGGTGTTCAAGAACGCGATCGACTGGCTATCGCGTCCGCCGGCGGACATCCCGCGGGTGTTCGGCGGTCGGCCCGTCGGGGTCATGGGTGCATCGCCCTCAGCCTTCGGCACGCTGCTTTCGCAAACCGCGTGGACGCAGGTGCTGCGCACGCTGCGCACGCGCCCGTACTTCGGCGCCTCTTTGTACGTGTCGTCGGCCGCGAAGGTGTTCGACGCCTCCGGCAAGCTGATCGACGATCAGGTGCGCACGCGGCTCACGAAATACATGGAAGGATTCGCCGCGAGCCTCGCCTGACGTGCCGCTCAGCACCCGGGTAGCTTGCGCGGCCGTCGCTCGGTCGCCGCGGGATATCTCTCGAGCATGGCGGGTGGCCGGATCGGACGGCGCACGAGCTCTCCGCCGCAGTTCGGGCACACCCCGCTCAGTACCTTCTCGGCGCAGCGCGCGCAGAACGTGCATTCGAACGTGCAGATCATCGCGTCGCGCGAGTCCGGCGGCAGGTCGCGGTCGCAGCACTCGCAGTTCGGATGAAGCGTCAGCAGGACAGGCTCCTAGAATCCGAGCCGCATGATCGCTTCGGCCACGCAGGCGGGCTTGTCCTCGCCTTCGACCTCGACGGTGAATTGCTCGGCGATCTGCAGGCCGCCCTTCACTTCTTCCACGCCGAGCAGCGTGCAGCGAGCCCGCACGCGCGACCCCACCTTCACGGCCGCGGGGAAGCGCAGCTTGTTGAGCCCGTAATTGATGACGTTCCGGATGCCCGGCACGATCGCCGCGTCCGGGCCCACGAGTCCGCGGAGATACGGATACAGCGACAGCGTGAGATATCCATGGGCGATCGTCGCCTTGTAGGGCGATTCGCGGGCGGCGCGCGCGGGATCCGTGTGGATCCACTGATGATCGCTCGTGGCGCGAGCGAAGGTGTCGATGCGCTCCTGCGTGATCTCGAGCCACGGGCTCACGTGAATTTCCTGGCCGATCTGCCTGCGAAGCTGCTCGAGGGCGGCGCCGGCGCTCATCACTCGCGCTCCTTCAGCCACGTCGCGATCTTCCTGGGCAGGTCGCGCTGCGACTTGCCGCTCACGTACATGCCGATGTGACCCACGTCCATCGCGAAGGCCGTGTAGTCCCTGGTGCCCACGAGCTCGCCGAGCGGCAGCGAGGCGCTCGGCGGCACGAGGTGGTCCTGCCGGCCGAAGATGTTGAGCACGGGCTGCGTGATCTTCCGGAGGTCCACGCGCTGGCCGCCAATCTCGGTCGTGCCCTTCATCAGCCGGTTCTCCTGGAAGAACCATTTCGTGAACTGCCGGAACGCCTCGCCCGCCTGGTCGGGACTGTCGAAGATCCACTTCTCCATGCGCATGAAGTTCTCGACCTGCTTCGGGTCG
Organism: Gammaproteobacteria bacterium; assembly: GCA_052389755.1. Lineage (GTDB taxonomy): Bacteria > Pseudomonadota > Gammaproteobacteria > Steroidobacterales > Steroidobacteraceae > JBQTHP01. The sequence goes on along the minus strand of JBQTHP010000017.1, from coordinate 91,274 downwards.
TTGAGCACGTCGACGAGTCCGACGTACTTCTGCTGCATGAGCCGGAACGGCATGAGCGACACGTACGCGACGTTGAGCATCTCGCCCGGCACGTTGCCCTGGGAGTCGACGAGCGCATCGACGTCGAGATCCTGCGCCCACTTCGAAAGCAGGTTCTCCGGCGTCTTGAAATCGACCGGCGTCACCATGGTGACGAGATTCTTCACGCGCTCGGGATGCAGCGAGGCGTAGCACAGGCTGAACGTGCCGCCCTGGCAGACACCCAGCAGGTTCGTGGACTCGAGGCCATGCGTGCGTAGCACGTGGCGCATCGCGCCGTCGATGTAGCCGTTGATGTAGTCGTCGAGATCGGTGAAGCGATCGGAACCGTCCGGGTAGCCCCAGTCGATGAGATAGAAGTCGAGGCCTTCCTCGAGAATCCGGCGGATGAGAGAGCGGTCTTCCTGCAGGTCCATCATGTACGGGCGATTCACGAGCGCGTACGAGATGAGCAGCGGGCTCACGCCGGCCGGCTGCGCGATGGGCTTGTAGCGATACAGCGTGACTTTGTCGTCGCGCCACACCGCTTCTTTCTCCGAGCAGCCGGGCGCAGCGTCGATCGCCGCCTGCAGCGTCGGCAGACCGGCCGCAACCTTCTGCGCGAAATCGATCAGCTCGCGCGCCGCGGCCTCCCGATCGACCGTATCGTCAGCCATGCTCAATTGCTCCGCGTCGCGCGTGCGCGCTTGTCGTCCGCCGGCGGGCGAGCCGCGGCGCGCGCCTGCTTCTCGAGGGCGGCTTGCATGGCCCGCAGCTCGGCCTTGAGCTCCTTCAACCGTCGATGAACGGAATTCACCTCTGCGCGCGTCGGCAGGTCGAGCTCTTTCGAGAACGATTCGATCAGATTTCGCTGCTCGGTGCGCAGCTCCGATAACGCGTTGGTAAGCGCGCCCTGCGTGCGCGCGTACCCGGGGCTGTGCGCCGTCTTCGCGAACGCCGCTTCGGCCGATTCGATCCAGAGGTCATAGAGCGGCTTGGGCGATGTGAATCGCTCTCCCGCCGCGAGCTTTGCGCCCATGCGCTCGCCCAGGATCGCCAGCGCATCGCGCACCACTTCGCCCCAGTGCGTCGTGAGGCGCATCTGCGCCTGCCAGTACTGCATCGAGAGTTTCGCGAGCCGTTGCATCGCTTCCTGGCGCTCGCGCGTGAGACCGAGCGCCGGCCACTCGAAGCTCGTCATGCCGCGCTGCCAGGCCTCGAACCACGGCGCCGCATTCGCAGGCGGCGTCGGGCCGTTCCATGGAGTGAACGGCATGAAGCCGAAGGGTCCGCCGTTGAGGTTCGCGAGCCAGGATGCCTGCATGTCTTGCTGCAGTTTCGAGAGGCCGTCGCTGAACGCGCGCGCTTTCGCCGACGGATCGGCAGCGCCCGCCGCGCTCGCGAACAGATCCCAGAGCGCGCGCGAGATCGCACCGTACTGGTCGGTGGCCCGGGACCACTGCGTCCAGCGGTTCGCGAATTCCTGCTGGCCTTTGAGCCACGCGGCGGCGGGATCATTCGTCTGGTTCATCGTGAAACTCCCGGCTGCGTACGCACCGCAAAAACAACCCGCATGGATCGGAAGCGTTGCGCCAATCTAATGTCCAGCTAAGCTACTGATTAATTGGCGATAAATCAATGATAGAGTGGGTCCTGGTCGCCGGAGTGACATGTATTTTGCACTGCATACCAAACGCGGGTATAGTAACCGCCGTTCGGAAGATCCGTCGGACCTCACTTTTCGGAGAGCAACAGTGGCCCAGAAGACCCAGGACTTCAACGTGGTGGACTTTCAGAATCGCTTCTTTGCCCCGTTTGCTCGTCTGAACGAGCTCGCAGTGCGCAACTTCGAACAGGCCGCGCGCTTCGGCTATCAAGTAGCCGGCGATGTGCTCGAGCTCACGATCGCGCAGGCTCGCGCGGCGGCAGATGCACGCGATGTCGCGGCCCTCGTGTCGCGTCAGGCGGAGCTGGCAACGGCTTTCATCGACAAGCAGTCCCAGCGCACCAACGATTGGCTGAAGATCGCGACGCGCGCACAGACCGACTTCACGGGCTGGGCAGGCAAGACCGCCGACGCCGCGACGGACGAGCTGAAGGCCGCCTCGCGCCAGGCTGCCTGATCAGACGCTGACTTCGTTCCCCCTGTTGGGCGGTCGGTGCGCGCATTCGCGGCGACCGCCCTCTTCTTTTCCGGCGTGCCCCGCGCGCTACACTTGACGCGCATGCCCACCGAGCACGTCATCAAGAAGTACGCGAACCGGCGGCTGTACGATGCGGCCTCGAGCCGACACGTGACGCTCGACGATCTGCGTCGCCTCATCGTCCAGGGCGAGAAGCTCAAGATCGTGGACGACAAATCGGGGGAGGACATCACCCGCTCGGTGCTGCTGCAGATCATCTCCGAGCAGGAACATTTCGGCCGGCCCATCCTCACGATTCCCGTCCTCGAGGCGCTGATCCGCTTTTACGGCAATGCGATGCAGGATTTCATGACGCGCTACCTCGAGCAAAGCGTCGAGAACTTCGTGCGGCAGCAGCAGGCCGCGCAGGCACAGCTCACGCGCATGATGAGCGGCACGCCGTTCGCGTCGATGGCCGACGTCACGCGTCAGAATCTCGAGAGCTGGACCAGGATCCAGGAATCGATGCTCGCCGCCATGGGCGGCCGCCCGCCGGAGGCGCCCGATGTCCCCGAGACGGACAAAGCGCCGCGCGGCAAGCGCCGGTGAAGCGCGGCGCGCATCGACGCGCTTCGATCGCGACTACTACACGCGCTTCTACTTCGATCCCCGCACGGCCGTCGTCTCGCGCGCGGAGATGGGCGCCCGCGCGCGGCTGATTGCCGCCTTCGCGCAGCACATCGGACTGCCGGTGAAGAGCATCCTCGATGCCGGCTGCGGCATCGGCATGCTGCGCGCGCCGTTGCAGCGCGCGTTCCCGCGCGCCCGCTACGTCGGGCTGGAGGCCAGCGAGTACCTCTGCCGGCGGTACGGATGGACCCGAGGTTCGCTCGAGGCATGGCGGGCGCCGCAGCCGTTCGATCTCGTCGTGTGCTACGACGTGCTGCAGTATCTCGACGATCGTGCCGCCGTGCGTGCGATCGCGAATCTCGGCAGGCTTTGTCGCGGCGTTCTGTACTTCAGCGCGCTGACGCACGCCGACTGGCGGCACAATTGCGATCGCCGCCGCACGGATCCGAACGTTCGACTGCGCACGGGCGAGTGGTATCGCACTCGGCTCGCCCGCGCGTTCCTGCCCATCGGCGCCGGTTTCTGGCTGCGGCGCGGAGCACCGCTCGTGGCATGGGAGATGGAAACGGCATGATCGAGCGCGACGTGCGGATCGAAGACGGGAATGGCGAGCATCATCTGCCGCTCGTCCGCGAGCTCTTTCGAGAATACGCCGCGTGGCTCGGCGTCGATCTCGGCTTTCAGGACTTCGAGCGTGAGCTCGCGACCTTGCCGGGCAAGTATGCGCCGCCCGACGGTTGCATTCTGCTCGCACGCATCGGCGGCGAGGTCGCCGGATGCGTCGCGCTGCGCCCGCTCGAGCCGAACGTCTGCGAGATGAAACGGCTCTGGGTACGAGAAGCCTTTCGCGGACGCCGGATCGGCGAGCGCCTGTCGCGCGCCGTCATGCAACGCGGGGCTGAGATCGGTTACACGGTGATGCGGCTCGACACGCTCGCGCACATGGTGAAGGCGCACGAGTTGTACCGCTCGCTCGGATTCCGCGAGATCGCGCCCTACTACGCGAATCCGCTGCCGGGGGCGATGTATCTCGAGGCGGCCCTGACGGCTCAGACGTCTAGGACGTCCTAGCCGTCTGAGCCTTTCCGCCTATGCCGCCTGGCTCGCAGCCTGCGCGCGGTGGCGGAAGAACGGATACAGGGGCAGACCGAGCGCGAGCAGCGCGAACGTCGTCCCGGCCTCGGCGGGATTCTCGATGAGCGCGCTGACCAGGATCCCGACCATGATGAGCACGAACCCGAGCGGCACGAACGGATAGGCCGGGACGCGGAACGGCCTCGGCGCCTGGGCAAGCTTGCGGCGAAGCACGAACAGTGCAGTGCCCGACAGCGCCCAGAAGAGAACGAAGATCAGCGTCGCGAGATTCGTGAGCTGATCGAACGTGCCGGAGACGGCGAGCACGATCGCGAGAACGCCGTGGAGCACGATCGACACGGCCGGGACGCTCGCGCCCGGACTCAGGCGGGCGAAGCGTTCGAAGAACAACCCGTCGCGCGCGGCCGCGTACGGCACTCGCGCACGAGTCAGCAGAACACCGTTCAGCGCACCGACGGTCGAGATCAGGAAGATGACCGCGGCGATCGCGTGCGCATCCGACCCGAGAAATGTTTGGGCGGCGCGCGCGCCGACAGCCGGCGCGTTCGGATAAGCGGTCGAGCTCGAGGTGACCACCGCCTCGAACGACAGCGCCTGGAAGTACGCCGCGTTCACGAGCAGGTACAGCGCCACGACGAGCAGGCCGCCACCGATCACCGCACGCGGCACATTGCGCGCGGGATCGCGCACTTCCGCTGCGGTCATCGGGAGATACTGCCAGCCGCTGTACGCCCACAGGGCCGCGAGCATCGCAACGCCGAAGGCGCTCGCGGTGACCGCCGCCGCGGGTGCCGGGGTCGTGAGCGCATCGCCGGTGGCTGCCGCAACACCGCTGGCGCCACTGCCCTGCGCAAACAGAAACACGCCTGCGATCAGCCCGAGCAGCGCGATCACCTTGAGCGAGGTGAGAAACGTCTGCACGCGCCCGCCGAAGGCGACGCCGGCGAGATTCACGATCGTGAAGATCGTGATGACCGCGATGCCGATCACCTGTCGGACGCCGAACTGCCAGGCGACAGGCTGACCGAAGATCTCCACCGTGCGCTCCACCCACGGCGCGGGCAGCGGTACGACGTCCGAGAGAAAGATCGCAAACGCCGTGCCGTACGCAGCGAGGCTCGCCCCGCCGATGATGAAGCTCATGCAGACGTAGAGAAATCCAGGCAGGTCGCCGAACGCCGCGCGAAGGTACAGGTACTCGCCGCCGGCGCGCGGCATGAGCGTGCCGAGCTCGGCGAAGCACAGCGCGCCGAGCGTCGCGACGAGACCCGCGACGGCCCAGGCTGCCATGACGAGCATCGGGGATCCGACTGCTTGCGCCATGGGCGCGGACTTCAGGAACACGCCCGTGCCGATGGTGATGCCGACGACGATCGCGATCCCGTGAGTGAGCGTGAGGTCCCGGCGCAGCTCGTTCATGGCGGGCGAGCATAGCATCGCGCCGCGGACTATCATCGGCGCACAAACGGAGGTGGTCATGCGCGGCATGTATCACGGCGGCAGCCGGCAACTGCAGGCCGAGTTCGATACGCAGCGGCTCGCGGATCGGCTCGAGCACGCGAAGGTGCGCGACCACATCACCGACGAGAGGTGTTTCCGAACTGCCCGAAGACCACGGACTGGGCGCGCGACGTGCTCGCCCGCAACGATCCGGCGCGCGATGCGCGGAAGCCGGGGTGACCATGCTCGATCTCGGCACACTCGGTCTCTTCGTCACGGCATCGGTGCTCGGCGTCGCCATCGGCTCGCTCGTGCATATCGCTGCGGCGGTGCTCGGCGTGTCTGCGATTCTCGCCGCCTCGACGACGGCGTTCACGGTCGTGAAGTACGTCGGCGCGGCGTACCTCATCTATCTCGGCGTGCGCAAGCTCCTCGAGCGCGACCCGACGCAGTCGGCCGCCGCGATCGCCGAGCTTCGAGCTCCTACGATGCCGCTCGGTCGCATCGTGCGCGAAGGGATTCTCGTGAATGTGCTCAATCCGAAGACGGCCCTGTTCTTCCTCGCGTTCCTGCCGCAGTTCGTCCGCCCGGAAGCGGGCTCGCCGCTGCTGCAGATCTTCCTGCTCGGCGTCGTCTTCATGCTCGTGTGCCTCGCCACCGACGGCACCTACGCGCTCACGGCCGCGGGTGCGGGACGCTGGCTGCGCGCACGACTCGCGGCCAGCCCGCGCGCACAACGCACGCAGCGCTACCTCGTGGGTGGCACGTACATCGGTCTCGGCGCGGTGACCGCGCTCGCCGGGCGGTCGGGCAAGTAACGTGTACGTGCCGCAGGCGTTCGACGAGGGGCGCGTCGACGTGCTGCACGCGTGTATCCGTGCGCATCCGCTCGTGACCCGGCTCACGAACGAGCACGAAGGCAACCGCGCCGAGCCGTGGAAAGTGAGCGATGCCCCCGGGGACTTCGTCGCGAAGCAGCTGCGCGCCATCGTCGGCATCGAGGTGCCGCTCGCCCGCCTCGTCGGCAAGTGGAAGGCGAGTCAGAACCGCTCGCAGGTCGAGATCGAAAGCGTCAGGTCCGGCCTTGCGACCGATGGCAACGCGTTCGCCGCGGTGATGCGAGAGCCATGACCGGCATGCCGTCTCAGAGCGCGATCTTCTGGCCGATGTGCGCGCAGGTGCTGCTGACTGCCATCGTGTGGGCGTGGATGTACGTGGATCGCATCGGGGAGATGCGCTCGAAGCGCATCGCGCCGCAGAGCGTGCCCACGGCGCGCGAGGCGGCGAAGATTCTCGAGCATACGGCTGCGGCGGACAATTTTCGCAACCTGTTCGAGTTGCCCGTTCTGTTCTTCGCGCTGTGTCTCGCGCTAGCGCTCACCGCGCTCGTCACGCCGCTGCAGTTCGGGCTCGCGTGGCTCTACGTGGCGCTGCGCGCGACGCACAGCGTGATCCACATTACCTACAACCGCGTGAGCCATCGTTTCACGGTGCACCTCGCGAGCACGTTGTGCCTGTTCTTCATGTGGGGCGTATTCGTGATCGATCTGTCGCGGCGCACATGACCGCCACCGGCTCGGCGTGGCTGTACCTCGTGATCGCCGGGCTCTTCGAAGTCGGCTGGGCGATCGGTCTCAAATACACCGAAGGATGGTCGCGACCGTGGCCGAGCGTCTGGACGGCCGCGGCGATGATCGCGAGCTTCGTGTTCCTCGCGCAGGCGCTGAAGAGCATCCCGGTGGGCACAGGCTATGCGATCTGGACCGGAATCGGCGCGGCCGGCACCGCCGCGCTCGGCATCATCCTCTTCGGCGAATCTGCCGCGGCCGCGCGGTTGGCCTGCATCGGGCTCATCATCGTCGGCATCGTTGGGTTGAAGCTGACGTCTACGGGCTAGCCAGGGGAGAGCGCACCAATGGGCGAGTATCACGCTCGCGTCGTCTGGAAGCGCGGCGACAGCCGCTTCACGGACAACCGCTACAGCCGCGCACACGAGTGGCATTTCGACGAAGGCATCGTCGTCCCCGCATCGAGCTCGCCCCACGTCGTGCCGCTGCCGCTTTCGGCGGCTGCGGCCGTCGATCCCGAGGAGGCCTTCGTGGCCTCGCTCTCGAGCTGTCACATGCTCACCTTCCTCTCGATGGCCGCGCGGCGCGGCTTTTGCGTAGACGGCTACGTGGACGCCGCGACCGGCGTGCTGGAGAAGAATGCCGCGGGACGCCTCGCGATGACGCGCGTGACGCTTCACCCCGACGTGCGGTTCTCGGGCGCGAAACGGCCCACGCCCGCTGACCTTGAAGCCTTGCATCACACCGCCCACGAGGAATGCTTCATCGCGAGCTCGGTGAAGACCGACGTGCGTTGCGAGCCCGTGCCCGCCTAGTCGGACAGGCTCCTGGCCGTCGACCCGCAGCGTTTTCGATGCCGCGGGAGTAGCATCCTTCATCCAGTCACGAACGAGAGGGTAGGCCATGCCGCGCTACGTCATCGAGCGGGATATTCCGGAGATCGGCTCCGCTGATCGGGTCGCACTGCAAGAGGCGTCGAAGAAATCGAACAGCGTGCTCGCCGCCATGCAGGGCGAGAGCAAGCACATTCAGTGGGAGCACAGCTACGTCGCGGGCGACAAGACGTTCTGCATCTACATCGCGAACGACGAGAAGCTCATCCAGGAGCACGCGCAGCGCAGCGGTTTTCCGGCGAGCAAGGTCACGCGCGTCCGCAGGATGATCGATCCGACGACGGCCGAGCACTGAATGCACTGGCGAAGCGCGTGCAGGGTTTTCAGGACCACTTCTCGCGGCTCGCCTCGGCCTACGCTGCATTTCGACCCCAGTACCCTGCGGCACTCTTCGACTGGGTCGCATCGCAATGCGGCGCGCGCGAGCGTGCGTGGGATTGCGCCTGCGGCAGCGGGCAGGCGACGCTCGCCCTTGCCGAACGCTTCGACAGCGTGGTCGCGAGCGACGCGAGCGCCGACCAGGTGGCAGCCGCGCCGGCGCACCCGCGCGTGGCATATCGTGTCGCGCAGGCCGAAGCGAGCGGCATCGACGCGGCGAGCATCGATCTGGTCGCGGTCGCTCAGGCGCTGCACTGGTTCGATCTCGAGCGCTTCTACGACGAGGCGAGGCGCGTCGGGAGGCCGGGCGCGGTGCTCGCGGCGTGGACCTACGGGACGCTGCACGTCGAGGACGCCGCGATCGACGCGCTCGTCCAGCACTTCTACGCTGAAACGCTCGGACCCTATTGGCCCGCGGAACGCCGACACGTGGAGTCGGGATACCGCACGCTGACGTTTCCGCGGGGCGAGATCCCGGCACCGTCGTTCGCGATGCGCACGACGTGGTCGCTGCCCCAATTGCTAGGGCTGCTTCAGAGCTGGTCGGCGGTGGGGCGCTATCGCAAGGAACGCGGCGCGGATCCGGTTCCGCCGCTGGGCGCGGCGCTCGCCGAGATGTGGAGCGATCCGGCGCGCGAGTACGGCATGACCTGGCCGCTCACCGTACGCGCGGCCAGCTTGGACGCGAAATAGCGCACTGGGACGCATGTCATGGACAGGGCGTCGCACGCCCGCTATGCCGTCGGCCATGGAAAATCGGATGCCAGTCCGGTGGCTCGTGCTCCTCGCGGTCGGCCTGCTTGCCGCCTATCGCTTCGCGACCGATCGGCCCCTCGACTGGCGTCCGGGCGTCCTGGTCGATTCCGAGCCCGAGCAGCTGCAGCGTATTCGCGTCGGCGACGTCGTCACGATCACCGGCCTGCCCGTCGATCTGGAGAGCGCCGGCACGGGCGGATTAGCACCTCGCTGACGCGCGCCGATCGCGGCGCGGGCGCGTGCGAGATTGTCTGGGTAGACTCGGTCGCGTTCCGCTATCGTTGAGCGATGCTGAAGACGCTGCTGCTGCTCGCGAACGCAGCCAAGCTCGGCCCGCTCCTGAAGACGGGCGGCACGATGCTCCTCTCCGTGGGCGCGTATGCGCTCATCTTCGGGTGGTGGTACGCGGTCGGGTTCGTATTGCTGATCCTCGTACACGAGCTCGGTCACTATGTCGCCGCGCGGCGCATCGGCCTGAATGTCGGGCTGCCGACGTTCATCCCGTTTCTCGGCGCGTGGATCGAGCTGAAGGATCAGCCGATGTCCGTCGCGCAGGAAGCCCACGTCGCCTTCGCCGGCCCCTTCATCGGCACCGCAGGCGCGACCGTCGTGCTGGGGCTCGCATATATGTACGAGAGCTCGCTGCTGCTCGCGCTCGCGTACGCGGGATTCTTCATCAATCTTTTCAATCTCGTGCCCATGTCGCCGTTCGATGGCGGACGCATCGTCGCGATCCTCTCCCCGCGCATCTGGTTTCTCGGCGCGCCGATCCTGCTCGGGATCTTCCTGTTGATTCCAAGCCCGATGTTCCTGCTGATCCTCATCCTCCTCGCGCCGAGCATGTGGCACGCGGTGAAGAGCGCCTGGCGCGGCACGGCCCCCGAGGGAAACCCGCGGTACTACGACGTGCCGCGCGAGGCGAGGGTGCGCTACGCCGCGTATTACATCCTGCTGCTCGCCTACCTCTGCGTCATGACGTTCAAGGTGCACGAGCAGCTTCGCGGCGCCGCGCCGCCTGCATGAGCTCCTTGCTGGTGCGCTTTTCCGGATCCGTGGAATGCCGCGCCGATCGCGCAGGTCCGCTCGGCCTCACGCTCATCGGGCGGGAGGGTGATGAGCCGGTGCAGGTGGCCTTCGCATGCCCGCCGGGAATCGAGGTCCCGGAACGACTCGATGCGCGCGTCGTCGAGCGGACCGCCCCGGGCACGTATCGCATCGGCGGCGAGCGCGACGGACTCGTGCTCGACGCGACGCGCGTGTTCATTCACCGCGACGTCACGCGCGCCTTTTACCGAGCCGTGCCGCCGCGGCGCGCGCCGCTCGCGAAGCGCGCGTTCTGGCGCGCAGTGCTCGCGCTGGCGGCGACCCGTATCGGTCAGCGTATGCTGTTTGCAGTGCGTCGCTGACGGCGCGATTCTCGTGGCGCGTTGGACAGGGCGTAAACTCTGCCGCATGCGTACCAGTCGCCGGATGCTGATCCTCGCCGCGTGCGTAGCGGGCCTCACGCAGGCACACGATGACCTCGTCGGCACGCGTTATGTCGCTCCGAGCGGCGTCGATCAGGGGAGCTGCGAGCACCGCGGCGACCCCTGCCGCACGCTCACGTACGCGATGTCGATGGTGCATCAGGGCGATGCGATCAAGGTCGGCGCCGGCACGTACGACCTATCGACCTTCGACATCGAGGCGCTGTTCTTCGGCAAACATGGTCTGCGGGGCGGATATACGCCTGAAGACCACTTTCATTCGCATGATCCGCAGGCGCACGCAACGGTCATCGTCGGCGCCGATCCGCGCTACGTGCAGACGCTGCAGGCGCACGGTTTTCTCCCCGTGGATGAGCTCGGCCAGCCGATGCAACGGGCTGAAGTGCAGGCGCAGCCGCCGGCCAGTTGCGTGAACGGCATGGCGGGACAGTTTCCGTGCTGGAACATCGACTACCTCGCGCAGATACCGCTCACGAGCTTCTCCTCGAGGCCGCTGAGCGCCGCAAACCTGTGGGGATTCGTGCATCGCTGCGATAGCGGCGATCGCGAATACGCGGTGATCGGGCTCAATAACGGTACGGCGGTCGTCGATGTCACTGATCCTGCAAGCCCGGCGGAGGTCGGGTTCATCCCCGGGGTGAGCTCCTCGTGGCGCGAGACGAAGATCCTGCAGATCGATGATCCCGCAACGGATTGCGATCGTGCCTATGCGTACATGAGCACGGAAGGTACGGGCGGCGGGCTGCAGATTATCGACCTCTCAAATTTGCCGAACTCGATCAGTCTTGCGAACACGCTCACCGACTTCGCTACGTCCCACACCGTTTACATCTCGAACGTCGATTACGCCACGAACAAGGTGATCGGCGGCCATACGCCGTTCCTTTACGTCGCAGGATCGAGGCCGAGCAACGGCCAGTATCGGATCTATGATCTGACCAATCCCACGGCTCCGCAGCTCGTTACGGTCAACCCCGGTGTGCCGAATGTGACGGACCAGAACCAGCGCGGCTTCTATATGCATGACTCGACGAGCATGCTGATCACGGACAACCGCACGACGCAGTGCGCCGCCGGCCACAACCCCTGCGAAGTGCTCGTCGATTTCAACGAGCAGTCGGTGGACGTGTGGGACGTCACCGAGAAGGCGCAGCCGGCATTTCTCTCGCGCGTGAGCTTTCCGAACGCGCGCTACATTCACTCCGGCTGGCCCGCGGCCGACCAGCGCTACGTGATCGTGCACGACGAGCTCGACGAGCTGCAGATCCCCGGGCTCAACACGTCCATCTACACGCTCGACCTCATGGATCTGCGCCAGCCGTCCATCGTCACCTCGTACACCGGCCCGGACACGACCACGGATCACAACGGCTACACGATCGGCAACCGCTATTTCGTCTCGCACTACAAGCGCGGCCTCGTGATCTTCGATCTGACGAACCCGCTCGCGTTGCGCGAGGTCGGCTATTTCGACACGTTCCTGCTGCCGGCCCAGAACAACGCCGGCACCGAGGGTGCATGGGGCGTTTACCCGTTCCTGCCCTCCGGCACCCTCGTCGTCAGCGACATCGACAACGGCCTGTTCGTGCTGCGACGGAACGAGACCTCGACGACGCCACCCACGCCGCCTCCACCGCCGCCGCAACCCCCACCGCCGGGCTTCGGTGGTGGAGGCGGTGGCGGCGGAGCGCTCGGTGTGTGGATGCTGCTCGCGCTGACTGCCTGCGCGGCAGCACGGTGCGGAATACCTGCGCGCCGCGAACCACACTGATCATCGATGACCGGCGACTCCAGAGCCTCCGCAGCGATCGCGCGCCTGGGCGCTCGCTTCCCGGGAAAGCGCGCGCTCGTGACGGGCGCCGCGAGCGGTCTCGGTCTCGCCTTCACTCGAGGGCTCGCGTCCGGCGGGTGGCGACTGTGCCTGCTCGACCGGAATGCGGAGGCGCTCGCGTCGATGAACGGCGCGAACGTCGCAGCGAGCTCGCTCGATGTGCGGGATCGCGAAGCCGTGCGCAACGCGGTCGATGCGTTTGCAGCCGCGCACGGCGGCGTGGACGTCGCGATCCTCTGCGCCGGGGTTGCCATGGCCGGGCATTTCCTCGACGGCACGGACGAGGACTGGCAGTGGATCTTCGGCATCAACGTGCACGGCGTCGCCCACGGCTGCCGCGCCGCGCTGCCGCACATGATCGCGGCACGCAGCGGCCTGATCATCACCATCGCGAGCGCGGCGGGATTCGTCAGCGGTCCGCAGATGAGCGCCTACAACGCGTCGAAGGCGGCCGTCATCTCGCTGAGCGAGACGCTCGCGCAGGAGCTGCAGCCGCATGGCGTCCAGGTGACGGTCGCGATGCCGGGCTTCTTCAGGACGGCGTTGCTCGAGCAGGCGCGCGGACAGGCGCGCACGCTGCAGGCGGCGCGCAGACTGATGGAAACGTCGAGCGTCGATGCGGATGGCGTGGCCGCCGAGATTCTCGCGCGCGCGGCCGCGGGACGAACGCACGTCGTGCTGCCTGCTCCCTACCGCAGACTGTGGCGGTTCAAACGCCTCTCGCCGGCGCTCTTCACCCGTCTCTTCCCGCGCATGCGTCCGTAGCCTCGAACGCCCTGATGCCCTCAGCCTTCCGCCTTCAGCCGGTTCTGCGCAGCTCGATAACCGGCCGCCCCAGCACCGGCACCCGGCCGCGCGCGCCGACGCTCGCGTACGTTGCGAGCTGCGCATGCAGTGCCTGCGTCCAGGTGAAGTGCTGCAACACTTTCGCGCGCGCGGCGGCGCCGACGGCTTCAAGATCCCGATCGTAAAGCGCGCGCACGGCCTCGGCGAGGCTCGCCGCATCGTGCGGCTCTGCCAGCTCGCCCACGGTCCCGTCGACTATTTCCGGGATGGCGCCCGCGCGCGTTGCAACGACCGGGCGTCCGCATGCCATCGCCTCGACGACGACGAGACCGAAGGTTTCCTTCGTGCCTGCGTGCACCAGCGCGTCGGCCGATGCGAGCCACGACGCGAGCTCGATGCTGTCGCGCCGGAACGGGACGATCGTCACGTTGGGATTCGGACGCGCGCTGCGCCCGCCGCCGATCAGCAGCAGGTGATAGGGCTTGCCGAGCCGCGCGAACGCCTGCAAGAGCACCGGCATGTTCTTCTCGCCGGCAAAACGGCCCGCGAAGACGAGCAGGCGCGTGTTCGCGTCGAGCCCGAGTTGCGCGCGCAGATCGAGCGTGCGGCGCACCGGGCTGAACACTTCGGTGTCCACACCGAGCGGCTGATACACGGCGTGCTGCACTCCGAGGCTCGCGAGGTAGCCGCACATGGCGCGGCTCGGTGCGAGCACGGCATCGAAGCGCTCGTAGAGCCAGCGAACGTAGCGGCCGACCGCGCGCTCGGTGAATGCGCCGAGCCGCCGGCCGATGAGCTGCGGCAGGTTCGAATGAAAGAATGCGACGAGCGGAATACGCCGGCGCTGCGCGACGCGCCATGCGCACCATGCCGGATGAAATGCATCGCCGGCCTCGAGGACGTCGGGCTCGAGCGCCGCGAGCGTCTCGGACCACAGTTTCGGATTGAGCGGCAGGCGGTAGTTGAAGGTGCCCGGAAGGGCGTAGCCCGGGACGGTGGTGACGTCGCCCGGGATGACGCGGAACGTATCTCCCGGCACGACGATGGTGTGCCGCCACGCGGTGTGGGCCTTCAGCCAGGCGTGTTTGGCGCTGAGGTACCGGCGTACCCCGCCACTCGTCGGCGAATAGAACAGCGTCGTGTCGACGAGATGCATAGTGCGCGGGCAGCAAGCTTTGAGCCCGCATTGCACTCGGATGCCCGAATGCTGTCAAGCTTGTTGCACCCGCGCCCATGCCTCTTCAGACTCGCGTGCACCGCACGCTCCGCCTTGAGGATTGCCGTGAAAAAAGCTTCGCAAGCCGCGGCATGTGCCGCGCTGTTCGCATGCACAGCCGCGTCCGCCGCACCGACCGTCGACCGTGCGCGAGTCGAATCGTTGAGCCGGGCCGTGCAGCCGCAGGTGATCGAATGGCGCCGCGACATTCATCAGCACCCCGAGCTTTCGAACCGGGAGGTGAGGACCGCCAGGCTGGTGGCGGAGCACCTGAAACGCATCGGCCTCGAGCCGCAGACCGGCATCGCGAAGACGGGCGTCGTCGCGCTGCTCAAAGGGGGACGGCCCGGCCCCACGATCGCATTGCGTGCCGACATGGATGCGTTGCCGGTCACCGAGAAGACGGACGTGCCGTTCCGATCGCGCGAGACCGCGACGTATCGCGGCGAAACCGTCGGCGTGATGCACGCGTGCGGTCACGATACCCACACCGCGATCCTGATGGGCGTGGCGCAGACGCTCGTGAAGCTTCGTGACGCGCTGCCCGGCAACGTGTTGTTCATTTTTCAGCCGGCCGAGGAAGGTGCGCCTGCCGGCGAAGAGGGCGGCGCGGAGCTCATGTTGAAGGAAGGGCTGTTCGAGAAGTACAGGCCCGAAGCGGTTTTCGGCCTGCACGTCTGGTCCGCGCTGCGCGCGGGCGAGATCGGGTACCGCGGCGGCCCGTTCATGGCCGCGTCGGATGCCTACAGGATCGTCGTGCAGGGCAAGCAGACGCACGGTTCGCGGCCCTGGGGCGGCATCGATCCCGTGGTCGCGAGCGCGCAGATCATCAATGCGCTGCAGACCGTCGTCAGCCGGCAGGTCGATATCACGAAGCATCCGGCGGTGGTCACCGTCGGCGCGATCAAGGGCGGCATTCGCAACAACATCATCCCGGACAGCGTCGAGATGATCGGCACGATCCGGACGTTCGATCCGGAGCAGCGCGCGCAGATCATCGAGCGCATGAAACGCGTCGTCGAGAGCACCGCTGAAGCGACCGGCGCCACCGCAACCCTCACGATGGACCCGGGCAACAATCCCGTGATGCTCAACGATCCGGACCTGATGGCGCGTGTGCTGCCGACGCTGAAGCGCGTCGCGGGCGAAGAGAACGTGAAGGCGCTGCCGCTCATCACCGGCGCCGAGGACTTCGCGTTCTACGCGCAGAAAGTGCCGAGCGTCTTCTTCTTCGTCGGCGTGACGCCGCGCGACAAGAATCCGGTGACCGCACCTTCGAACCACTCCGATTATTTCTACGTGGACGAGAGCGCTCTTCCGATCGGCCTGCTCGCGATGACGGAGGTCGCGATCGATTATCTGTCAGAGAAGAGTGAAGAGAAGAGCGAAAACGCACGCGCGACGGGCGCGCGTTGAAGGCCCTGCGCGATCGCTGGTCGTGTGTATCCCTGACGGGATATCCCCTCGCGCGGGCCGGCGCGCTTTAAGCCCGAAACGCGCCAGCGGCCCGCGCTCGGCACCCGCCCTGATGCGATCGCGCAGGGGCCTTCAACCCACGCCGATCGCACGGACGTCCACGCTCGACTCGACGCTCTTTTCCGTCTTCGCCGTCGTAGACGTCTGAGCCGTCAGCCGTCTGAGCCCTCAGCGCGGCAGGTAGTGATCGACCAGCAATGCCGCAAAGAGCCACATCAGGTACGTGATCGAGAACCTGAACACCTTCATCGGCAGATCCTGCCGCCTGCTGATCTTGAGCGCGAGCGCGTAGTACAGAAAGAAACCGTTCAGCACGAGCGCCGCCGCGAGATAGATGAGCCCGCTCATCCTCGTGAGGAACGGCAGCAGCGTCACGAGCACGAGCAGCACCGTGTACAGCAGCACGTGCAGGCGCGTGAACTCCACGCCGTGAGTGACCGGCAGCATCGGAATACCGGCGCGCGCGTACTCGTCGCGCCGCGCAATCGCGAGGGCCCAGAAATGCGGCGGCGTCCACGCAAAGATGATGAGGAACAGCAGCAGCGCGTTCGGATCGACGGTATTCGTCACCGCAGCCCAGCCGAGCACGGGCGGCGCCGCGCCGGCCGCGCCGCCGATCACGATGTTCTGCGAGGTCGCGCGCTTCAGCCACACGGTGTAGATCACCGCGTAGCCGATGAGCGAGAGGAAGGTGAGAGCGGCGGTGAGCAGATTGACGAGCAGCGCGAGGATCGTCATCGACGCGACCCCGAGAACGCCTGCGAACACGAGCGCCTGGCGCTCGGTGAGTGCGCCGCTCGGCAGCGGCCGGCCGCGCGTGCGCGCCATCTGCTCGTCGATGCGACGGTCGAGCACGTGATTGATTGCTGCCGCGGACGCCGCAGCGAGAGCGATTCCGGTGTTGCCCCAGAGAAGCGCATCGAGCGGCGGTGCGCCGGGGCTCGCGAGCAGCGTGCCGACGATCGCGGTGAACACGATGAGCGTAACCACCTTCGGCTTCGTGAGCTCGAAGTAGTCGCGCCAGGGCGCGCGCGCGCGCGCCACTTCGGAACCGCTGGTCACGGGGCCTCGCCCAGCCGCCGGTACAGTGCGACGGTTGCCAGCACGAGCAGCGCCGCGCCGGCGTTGTGTGCGGTGGCGAGGGACAGCGGAAATGCTTCGAGGACCATGAAGATTCCGATCGCGAGCTGCAGAGCGAGCGCTGCGAGGACGCCGAGCGCCGCGCCGCGGGAGCGCATGAGCGCAGTCTGACGCAGCACGGCGGCTGCCGCGAGCGCAAGGAGCACGCTCGCAACGACCGCGCCGAGCCGATGGGTGAGATGAATGGCGACGCGCGCCGGATGCTCGAGCACGCCGCCTTCGTAGTTGATGCCGAGCCCACGCCAGAGAACGAACGCATCCTCATAGTCCGTCTCGGGCCACCACTCGTGCTGGCACGTCGGGAGATCCGGGCACGCGACGGCCGCGTAGTTGCTGCTGGTCCAGCCGCCGAGCGCGATCTGCACGGCGAGCGCGATGAGAGCGAGCAGAACCAGAAACCGAACTCTCGGCGCTGCATCGCCGGCTGCCACGTAAGGCCGGTCGATTCCAAGCCACAACCACCAGAGCAGCGCAAGGGTCGTGAGTCCGAAGAGCAGGTGCAGCGTCACGACGACCGGCTTCAGCTGCCAGGTCACGGTGAGCATGCCGAGAACGCCCTGGAAGACCACGGTTGCGAGAAGCGCGAGCGCGAATCGAACGCTCACGGGCCGCGGCTCCCTCGCACTGATCGTGAGGGCCGCGATCACGACGATCAGAAGGCCGAGCGCACTCGCAGCGTAGCGATGCAGCATCTCGCGCCAGGCCTTGCCGAGGTCGAGCGGAATTCCGGGATCGGCGGGCTGGGTCGGCGTCAGGTACCCGTAGCACCCGGGCCAGTCCGGACACCCGAGACCGGCCGCGGTGAGACGCACGTAGGCGCCGACCACGATCACCGTCAGGCACAGCAGTACGCCCGCGAGCGCGAGCCGACGAATCCAGACTGCGGCATTCATCCGATGTGCGACAGCTTAAGCAGCTTCCTGAGATCGTCGAGCAGCCCCTTCGGATCCCACCGGGCGTCATAGCGCATCAGGAGATTGCCGAGCGGGTCGACGATGAAGAGTGAATGCTCACGGTCGGTCGCCGGGAACTGTGCGATCAACGGTCTCGCCACCTCGCCGGACGCATCGAAAGCCGAGAGTCCCGCGTGCTCTCGCGCGAGAAACGCCCGATCACAGCAGTTTCCCGTCGCGAGCAGCACGCGGTCGACTCGCGTCATGTCGTTGTTCAACGCGAGCCTCACCTGCCGCATCACGCGCAGCGCGCGGCGACAGTCGGCATCGCAGGCCCCGTCACCCGCGTAGATGAGCGTCCATTTGTCGCGGAACAGGACGATCGCGCTTCCGCCATCGGCGTCCGGCAGGCGCGCCCGCGGCAGCGGCCGTGCTGGATCGATCAACTCTCCGTGATTCGAATGGCCCGCCGGTCGCCACGCGCCGCCGTAGTACATCCAGAACGACAGCGCGAGCGGCAGCACGAACAACGCGGCGAGCGCGCTCACGGTGCGCAAGTTGCGCGCGCGGGCGGCCGCTTCGTCGGCTGCCGTGCTCATCGGACCTGTCGTCTCGTTCAACGCCTCTCCCGCCTGAAGCCCAACACGATCCACAACGTCGCGGCGAGCGCCGCGAGGCCCCACCACTGCACGGCGTACGAAAAATGCCGTGCCGGCTCGAGACCCGCCGGCCGCCACGCGCGCGCAAAGCCATGCGGCGCCTGCTCGTCGAGCAGCACGATGCGCGGCTCGAGTTCCCGCCCGAGCACGCCCGCGAGCTGCTCCATGCTCGGAAAGCTCGCGAGCTTCGGCCAATCATCCCCGGAGCTCGGCGCCGCGCGGCCGCTTGCGAGTCCCGCACTCGGCAACCTGTCGAGCCTGCCCGTGACGACTTCGCTCGCTCTGCCCTCGAAAGCGACGTTCGGCAAACGATCCCGATAGCCCGAAAACGGCAGCCACCCGCGATTCACCAGCACGGCGCGGCCGTCGCCGAGCTCGAGCGGCGTCAGCACTTCATAGCCGGCGCGTCCCTCGCGCGTGCGATTGTCGAGCACGAACTGGTGCCCGACGTCGTAGCGGCCGGTCAGCGCGACGCGCTGGAACCGCGGCAGCGCGCCGAGATCGCGCGAGTCTGCGGGCAGCGCCGGACGTGTTGCATCGAAATCCGCCCACTGCGCGCGACGTTCGACGCCGCGATCCCACTGCCAGCGGCCGAGCCCGACGAACGTCACGACGGCGGCCGCCGCGAGCAACGTCAACGACCAGCGCGCACGCACGTCCATTGCGTCACAATGCCGGCGCCATGGATCCGCTCATCCGCATCGTCGTGGTCGGTATGCTCATCGCGATCATCGTGAGCCTCGGCTCGGCGCTCTTTCACCTCACGCGGGGCGAACCGTCCGACAAGCTCGTCCGCGCGCTCACCGTGCGCATCGGACTCTCGGTCGCCCTCTTCGTGCTGCTGATGGCGGCCTGGTATGCCGGACTCATAAAGCCACACGGGCTCTGAGCAGCGTCGCCAGGAACGCCGCTGCTCAGAGCCAGTAGACGAAGACGAAGAGGCCGAGCCACACCACATCGACAAAGTGCCAGTACCAGGCGACCGCCTCGAAGGCGAAATGCCGCTGCGCCGTGAAGTGCCCGCGGATCACGCGCAGCCAGATCACCACCAGCATGATCGCTCCCAGCGTGACGTGCGCGCCGTGGAAGCCGGTCAGCATGAAGAACGTCGAGCCGTAGATGCCCGTGTCGAGCCGCAGGCCGAGCTCCCGGTACGCGTGGCCGTACTCGTAAGCCTGCAGGCCGACGAACGTGAAGCCGAGTATGAAAGTGAGTGCGAGGAAGATCGCGAGTCGCGCGCGGTCGCCGGCGCGAAGCGCGTGATGCGCGATCGTGACCGTCACGGCGCTCGACAACAGGATCAACGTATTGATCGCCGGCAGTCCGAACGCAGGGATGGTGTCGAAGCTGCTGTCTTCACGGCCGCCGACGCGCCCGGGGCCGCTGGTAGGCCAGTCCGCTTCGAAGTCCGGATGCAGCAAGAGCCCGTTGAAGATCTTGACGCCCTCGCCGCCGAGCCAGGGCACGGCGAGCAGGCGCGCATAAAAGAGCGCGCCGAAGAACGCGGCGAAGAACATCACTTCGGAGAAGATGAACCACATCATTCCCATGCGGAACGAGGTGTCCACCTGCGCATTGTCGAGGGTGCCCCGCTGGTTCTCGCCGATGACCACGCGGAACCAGCCGATGAACATGAAGATGAGCAGTGCCGCCCCCGGCAGAAATGCCCAGCCTCCCGCCCACTCGTTCAGGTAGAAGATCGCGCCGAACATCAGCGTGAAGAGCGCAACCGAGCCCACGATGGGCCACGGGCTGCCGTGCGGGATGTAGTAGCGGGGCGCTTCGTGCGCGTGTGCCATGACTATCTTCGTCCGACGAGTGTCGAGTGATCGTAGAAGGTGTACGCGAGCGTGATGCGGTCGACGTATCCCGGCAGCTGCGGATCGATGATGAAGCGCACCGGCATCGCACGCTCCTCGCCGCGGGCGAAGTGCTGCGGCGTGAAGCAGAAACATTCGGTCTTGCGGAACCAGGCGGCCGCCTTCGATGGGGCGATGTTCGGGACCGCCTGGGCGACCGTGTCGCGCCCGGTGAGGTTGTGCGCGATGAAGCTCGTCTCGTAGAGCTTGCCCGGATGCACCTGCATCGATCCCACGACCGGCCGGAACTCGAACGCGCCGACGCTCGGCAGATCGGCGATGAACTCGATGGTGACGAGGCGCGCAACGACCGGCTGTTCGGTGACGACGGCCGCGCGAGTGAGATCCTTGCGGTTGCCGTAACCGGTCCATTCGCAGAGGACGTCGTACAGCGGCACGAGCGCGAAGCCGAACGCGAAGCTCCCGAGCGCAATGCCGAGCAGCTTCAGCGTGAGGTTGCGGTTCTCACGATGCACGCCCGGCCGGTTCGTCACGAGCCGCTCCGCGTCACCGAAATCACTATGAATCCCACGTAGAACGCGAACGCGACGAGGCCGAGCACGATCGCGGTGCGAACGGCCCGCTTGCGCCGCGAGACTTCATCGTCCTGCGACCTCAAGACGCCCATCCTCAATGCTCGGCCCCGCGCGCAATGACGACGGGCCGCGGCGGGGTCTCCCACGAGTGAAACGGCGGCGGCGAAGGCAGCACCCACTCGAGGCCGTGCGCGCCTTCCCACGCACGCGCGCCGACGCGCTCGCCGGCCCGCACGCACTTCCAGATGACGTACACGAAGATGAACTGCGCGAGTCCGAAGCCGAACGCGCCGATCGAGGAGATCATGTTCCAGTCCGTGAACTGCACGGCGTAGTCCGGAATGCGCCGGGGCATGCCGGCGAGGCCGAGGAAGTGCTGCGGAAAGAACAGCACGTTCACGAAGATTGCCGACAGCCAGAAATGGATCGTGCCGAGCCTGAGGTCGTACATGCGTCCGACCCACTTGGGCAGCCAGTAATACACACCCGCCATGATTCCGAAGATCGCGCCCGGAACGAGCACGTAATGGAAGTGCGCTACGACGAAGTAGGTATCGTGATACTGGAAGTCCGCCGGGACGATCGCGAGCATGAGCCCCGAGAAGCCGCCGATCGTAAAGAGGAACAGGAACGCGAGCGCGAAGAGCATCGGCGGCTCGAAGGAGAGCGAGCCCTTCCACATCGTCGCAGTCCAGTTGAACACCTTCACCCCGGTAGGAACCGCGATCAGCATCGTCGAGAGCATGAAGAACAGCTGCCCCGCGAGCGGCATGCCCACCGTGAACATGTGGTGCGCCCAGACGATGAACGACAGGAACGCGATCGAGGCGATCGCGTACACCATGGCTTCGTAACCGAAGATGGGCTTCCGCGAGAAAGCGGGAATGACCTCCGAGACGATGCCGAAAGCGGGCATGATCAGGATGTAGACCTCGGGGTGACCGAAGAACCAGAAGATGTGCTGGAACATCACAGGATCGCCGCCGCCAGCCGCGGTGAAGAACGTGGTGCCGAAGAAATAATCCGTCAGCAGCATCGTGACCGCACCCGCGAGCACCGGCATCACGGCGATGAGCAGGTAAGCCGTGATCAGCCAGCTCCAGACGAAGAGCGGCATGCGCAGCATCACCATGCCGGGCGCCCGCATGTTCATGATGGTGACGATGACGTTGATGGCGCCGAGGATCGACGATGCGCCCATGAGGTGGATCGCGAAGATCGTCATCGGGAACGAGTCGCCCGCCTGCAGCGAGAGCGGCGGATAGAGCGTCCAGCCACCGGCAGGACCGCCGCCCGGCACGAAGATCGACGAGAGCAGGATCGTGAACGCGAACGGCAGGATCCAGAAGCTGAAGTTGTTGAGACGCGGCAGCGCCATGTCCGGCGCGCCGACCTGCATCGGGATCATCCAGTTCGCAAGCCCGGTCCACGCGGGCATGATCGCGCCGAAGATCATGACCAGCGCGTGCATCGTCGTCATCTCGTTGAAGAGGCCCGGATCGACGATCTGCAGGCCAGGCTGGAAGAGCTCGGCGCGCACGATGAGCGCCATGAACCCGCCGATGAAGAACATCGTGCACGCGAACACCAGGTACATCGTCCCGATGTCCTTGTGGTTGGTCGAAAAGACCCACCGCCGCCAGCCGTACGGTTTGTGGTCGTGATCGTCGTGTGCGGTGGCTACGTGTGCGTGCTCGGCCATGATTGTTCTCTCACCTCTGCCGTGGCGGTCTCGGCTGGTTCATCCGTGGGGTCGGTCGCGGCGGGCGCTGCAGCGGGCGCTTCGGCAGGAACTGCGGCCGGCGGCGTTGGCGTTGCGGCCTGAGATTGTTCGGCCGCTTTGGCCTTGAGCCACGCGTCGAAATCGGCCTGCGGACGCACGTCGACGACGATCGGCATGAAGGCATGGTCGCGTCCGCAGAGCTCCGTGCACTGCCCGCGGTAGAGCCCGGTCTGATCGGGATCGACCTCGAACCACATCTCGTTGATGAATCCCGGTATCGCGTCCTTTTTCATCCCGAATGCGGGCACCCACCAGGCATGGATCACGTCCGTCGCCGTGACGAGCAGGCGGACCTTGACGCCCGCCGGTACCACGAACGGGTTGTCCACGTTCAGGAGGTAGTTCGGTACCTTCGTGACGTCCACGCCGGACAGGAGCTGCCGCGCGGCATCGCTGTCGCGGTCGAGGCGCGAGAAAAACGACACGCCGGCATCGAGGTAGTCATACCGCCAACCCCACTGGTAGCCGGTGACCTTCACGGTGAGCCCGGTGTTGCGGGTGTCCTCGATCTCGATGAGCGTGCGCGCGGCAGGGACGGCCATGAGCACGAGGATCACCACTGGCACGAACGTCCAGACGATCTCCACTTTCGTGTTGTGGACCATCGTCACGTCCGGAACGGAGCCTTTCGACTTCCGGAACGCGATCATCGACCAGATCATCGCGCCGAACACGATTACGCCGATGCCTACGCAGACCCAGAAGATCAGCATGTGCAGGTCATAGATCCGGCGGCTGATCTCGGTGACGCCCTCGGGCATGTTGAGGAGGCTCCAGCCTGAAACCTGTGAGTCGCCTGAGGCGCCAACAAGAGCGGCAGCGTTTGCAAGCGTAATAATCATCTTCACGTACCTTGCAGCGCGCCGCAGCAGGCACGGCGCGCATCTCGTTAAGCCAGGGAGGGCGACTCGTTCACGCGCCCGATGAGGCGCTGCAGCCGCATCGCAAGTCCGCGGCGCTCCTCTTCGGTCAGGAATCGCCCGACCTCCAACGCCCGCCCATGCGACTCGATCGTGAGTCGGCTCGGATGCAGCCGGGAAACGGGGCTGCGCAGTTTAACCTGCGCCCAGTGCCGCGAGAACACGATCTGAGAACGCCGTTCGCGATCGCACAGCTCGATCAGCACGTCGCGCTCGGAGATGGTGATGGCTTCGCTGAAACGCCGCCGCGCGAAGCTCGCCCAGAGCGCCCACGCAAGAACGAGCATTTCAAGACCGGCGAACGGCAGCACCGGCCAGAAGCCCTGTATGGCGAACACGCCCGCGATGCCGAACGAGACGGCGACGAGCCCGCCGAAGAACACGTGCGCGCCGCGCACGCTCAGCGAGCAATGGGGGGCAAGCTCGATGCGATTGAAAAGCTGCTCGGCCACGGTATGCCTGCATCGTAGCGCACTGCGGATTTCCCATTCAACTCAAAAGCTTACGCTTCGAGCGCCGCGCGGCGCAAAGCGTTGGCCGCGGGCGCGAGGAGTGCCGCGTCGGTATCCGAGTCTGCGCCAAACGGGAGCGCACCGAGCGGCGGGGTGCCAAGAATTTTCTCCAGCGACCCGACGTTGTCTGCCGAACGCTCGAACGAAGGATCGAGCGCATTGGCGATCCAGCCGGCGAGACGAGCCTGCGAAGCGCGAACAGCCTGCACCGTGAGCGCTGCATGATTGAGACAGCCGAGACGCAGGCCCACGACGAGCACGACCGGCAGCGCAAGCGCTGTCGCGATATCCGCCATGGTTCCGGCCGCGCCGATCGGTGCGAGCCAGCCGCCGGCCCCTTCGACCAGCACGACGTCGGCACGGGCCGCGATCTGCTCGTAGCACGCGGCGATCCTGTGCGGCTCGATCGCCATGCCCGCATCGCGCGCGGCGAGGTGCGGCGAGACGGCCGGCTCGAAACAGTACGGATTCGCGAGCTCGTACGGGACGGCGACGTTGGCTGCCGACAGCAGTGCCATGGCATCCGCGTTGCGCAGCGCCGTGTCGCCGATGCGCTCGGCTCCGCTCGCGACCGGCTTCATCGCGGCCACGCGCAGGCCTTGCGCGGCGAACGCGCGGCACAGCGCAACGCTCACGCGGGTCTTTCCGACGCCGGTGTCGGTGCCGGCGATGAAACAACCGACGCTCACGTCGATCGTCGGCGGATTGCGCCGACCGGGATTCGCGCCTCGCCGGCGACGACCGGCGCGCCGATGGGATCCTCCGCGCGCCATGCCGCGCCGTACACCACTTCGTACGTGGCCGGCAGGCGGCCGTCGCGCCGCCACGCTTCGTACGCATCCGTCATGCGTGCGAGACGTGCCCGGCCGGTGAGGCCGCGGGCCCGGCCGACGGTCACGTTGTGCGCCCCGATGGCCTTGAGGTCGCGCATGAGCGAGAGCACGTCCGGATAGGTGAGGCACACGCGCTCGACGTCCATCACCGGCTCGCTGAAGCCGGCGCGCACGAGCGCATCGCCGATGTCGTGCATGTCGACGAATCGGTTGACGTGAGTGAAACCGTCCGCCGCCGACCACGCGGCCCGAAGCTCCTGCAGCGTGTCGGGTCCGAAGGTGCTGAATGCGAAGAATCCGCCCGGACGAACCACGCGGCGGACCTCTCCAAAGATCGCAGCGGGCTCGTCGCACCATTGCAGCATGAGGTTCGAGCAGACGAGATCGACGCTCGCCGTCCCGAGCGGCAGTCGCGATGCGTCCGCGCACACGGCAGGTGCGTGGTGCGCAGCCCGGCGCAGCATGACCGCCGCGAGATCGACCGCCACGACGAGCGCCTTCGGGTACTGCCGCGCCAGCGATTGCGCGGCCAGCCCCGTCCCGGCGCCCAGGTCGAGCACGACCGCGGGCTCGAGCGCGACGAGAGCGAGGCGCCCGATGAGCTCCTCGCGCACACGCGCCTGCAGTACGGCCGACTCATCGTAGGTGCTGCTCGCGCGATCGAATGCTGCGCGCATCGCCTTGCGATCGATGTGATGGCGCTCGGTCACAGGAGAAAGTCCCGAACCGCACCTGCAACCTCGCGCGGGTGCGAAAGAAACGGAGCGTGTCCCGCCCGTTTCACCTCCAGATAACGGGCGTCGAGCGCATCGGCCAGCGCGCGCGAGCCCTGCGGCGGAGTGATCCGATCGTACTGTCCGGCGATGACGAGCGCGGGCTGTGCGATCACCTCGAGCCGCGGTCGTACATCCGATGTCGCGAGGGCCGTCAGTCCGGCCGCGAGCGCTGCCGGGTGCGTCCCACCGTGTGTCAGGAGCGTGGCGCGCAGCTCACGCAGCACTCGTTCGCGGGCAGTGCTGCCTCGCACCTGCAGCTCCAGGAATTCACTCACGGTTGCGCGCCAGTCCGATTCGAGCCGTTGCGCAAAGCCGTTCAGGACGCTGGTGCTCATGCCGTGAGGCCAGTCGATCGAAGCCGTAAAGCGCGGGGTGGTCGCAATGAGCGCGAGGCATTCCACGCGGTCCGGCGCCACCGCTGCGAGCTCGAGCGCGACCTGACCGCCGAGCGACCAGCCGAGCACGGCGCAGGGTTCGGTGGTATGCGTGCGCAGGACATCGCGTACGAGCATCGCATGTGCGGCGAGCCCGGCGGCGCGCTGCTCCCACGGGCTGCGGCCATGACCCGGGAGATCGACGCGCAGGACGCGACGCTGGTCCGTGAGCGCAGGCACGAGCGTGTCGAAGACCCGCAGGTTGAGGCCCCATCCGTGCAGCATGACGAGCGGCGGACCGCGGCCTGCGATCTCGACGTGCACCCCCTCACCCTTCCCTGCACGCCCGATCGAGCGCCTCGACCAGCCCATCGACCTGCGATTCCGAATGGGCGGCGGAGAGAGTAACCCGCAACCGCGCGCTGCCGGCCGGAACCGTCGGCGGGCGGATGGCCGTGACCCAGAAACCCGCTTGCTCGAGCGCACGGCTTGCGCGCAGCGCTGCCTGAGGCGTGCCGAGCGGGATCGGCTGGATAGGCGTCGCCGACGCCGCGACCGGGATCCGCAGCGTCGCGCATGCGTCGCGAAAGCGCGCGATCAGCGCCTGCAGGCGCGCCCGACGCCAGGTGTCACGCCGCGCGACCACGAGCGCCGCGCGCGTTGCGGCTGCGACGCACGGCGGCAGCGCGGTCGTATAGACGTAAGCGCGCGCTTTCTGCATCAGGTACTCGATGAGATCGGTGCTGCCCGCAACGAATGCGCCGAACGTGCCGAAAGCTTTCCCCAGCGTGCCGATCAGGATGGGTACGTCATCGGTGGTCAGCTTGAAGTGCTCCAGTGTCCCGCGGCCGGTTGCGCCCAGCACGCCGAGGCCGTGTGCGTCGTCCACCGCGAGCCAGGCGCCACTCTTTTGGGCCGCGCGAGCGAGCTCCGGAAGCGGCGCGAGGTCACCATCCATGCTGAACACGCCGTCGGTTGCGAGGATGGCCGTCGAATTCGCGGTCGTCGCGCGGACCGAAAGCAGGCGCTCCGCCGCGCCCGCATCGCCATGCGCATGACGCTGCACGCGCGCGCCGGACAGCAGCGCGGCATCGATCAGCGACGCATGGCTCAGGCGGTCGAGAAGTACGAGATCGCCACGGCCGGCGAGCGCCGTAATGGCGGCAAGATTCGCCATGTAGCCCGTCGAGAAGAGCAGCGCGCGCTCGCGCCCGGTGAATTCGGCGAGCTCCTCTTCGAGTCGTTCGTGCTCGATGCCGTGTCCGGTTACGAGATGCGATGCGCCGCTGCCGACACCGGAGCGCGCCGCGCTGGCCCTGAGCGCATCGACCACTTCGCGATGCTGCGAGAGTCCGAGGTAGTCGTTGCTGCAGAAATTGACGAGACCTCGGCCGTCTACGTTGGCGATGACCGCATTGCCCGGTTCATCCGGCGGATGGATCGTGCGCCGGACGCGGCGCAGGTCGCGGCGCTCGAGCTCCGCGAGCCGCTCGCTAAGCGACTGCCGCGGCATCGGCGCAGGATGCAGCTTCGGATCCTTCAGGATGCAGGCCGAGCCGTGCGAGCAGACGCCGGTCGTGCTCGACGTCCGGATTGCCGGTCGTCAGCAGCTTCTCGCCGTAGAAGATCGAGTTGGCGCCGGCGAGAAAGCACAGCGCCTGCAGCTCATCGCTCATGCTCTCGCGGCCCGCCGACAGCCGCACATGGGCGCGCGGCATGAGGATTCGGGCGACCGCGATCGTTCGCACGAACTCGAACGGGTCGATCCGCTCGGTGCCGTGAAGCGGCGTGCCCGGCACCTGCACGAGCTCGTTGATCGGCACGCTCTCGGGGTGCTCACGCAGGTTCGCGAGCGTGCGCAGCAGCGCGGCGCGATCGCGTGCCGTCTCACCCATGCCGACGATCCCGCCGCAGCACACCTTGAGGCCTGCCTGGCGCACCGCCTCGAGGGTGTCGAGGCGGTCCTGATAGGTGCGGGTCGTGATGATCTCGCCGTAATACTCGGCCGACGTGTCGAGGTTGTGGTTGTAGTAGTCGAGCCCGGCCTCCCTGAGCTCATGCGCCTGAGCCCGCGTGAGCATGCCGAGGGTCGCGCACGTCTCGAGGCCGAGCGCACGCACCTCCCGAATCATCCCCGCGATGATCGCGAGGTCCTTTGCCTTCGGCGCACGGTACGCGGCGCCGATGCAAAAGCGCGTGGCGCCCGCCTCGCGCGCGCGGCGCGCGCATTCCCGCACGGTGGCGGCGTCCATGAGCGCTTCGCGCTCGAGCCCGGTGTCGTACCGCACGCTCTGCGGGCAGTAGGCGCAGTCCTCGGGGCAGGCCCCAGTCTTGACGGAGAGAAGCGTGCTCATCTGCACCGCATTCGGATCGTGATGCGCCCGATGGACGCGCTGCGCAGCGAACAGAAGATCCGCAAACGGCTGAGCGAACAGCGCGGTGACTTCCGATTCGGTCCAGTCGTGGCGGATCACGCCGAGGGAGCCTGGCGACATGCGATATCTCGATGAACTCGCGGAAAATCCGGACGGCGCGTCGGCATGACGCGGGTGCACGCTCGCACGGTGCCGCAGCGCGCGGCATGTTCGGTGGGCTTCATCGTGACTGTCAACCTGGCGCTGGCGTGCAAGTCGACAATTGGTCGCTGCTTGACCGGGTTGCACGCCGTGGTGCTGCCGCCGATCTGTTGCATGTGCGATGGACCGGGCAGCCGCGATCTGCGGAGATCACCCTTGGATCTGTGCCCGATCTGCGCCGAATTGCTGCCAATCAACACGAAACCGTGCCCCCAATGCGCATTACCGGTGCCCGACCCCGACCGCCTCTGCGCCAGCTGCGCGAGCGATCCGCCGGCGTTCGACTGCGCCCTCGTCCCGTATCTGTATTCATATCCGGTGGAGCACCTCGTCCGCGCGCTCAAATTCCACGGCGAGCGCGTCTATTCGCGGCTGCTCGGGCAACTGCTCGCGGCGGCTTGCGCGCAGCGCGGTACGCCACGGCCCGATACGCTCGTGCCCATTCCGCTTCATGCGGCTCGTTACCGGCAGCGCGGCTTCAACCAGGCGCACGAGATCGCGCGCTCGACCGGGTGCACGCTCGGACTGCCGCTCGAACCGGACGCACTCGTGCGCGTCACCGCTACGCGCGAGCAGAGCGGCCTGCCTCTCGCTGACCGACGGCGCAACGTTCGCGGCGCATTCGAAGTATGGCGACTGCCGAAGGCGGGCCGCATCGCTCTGGTGGACGACGTGCTCACCACCGGAAGCACCGCGGCGGAAGCCGCTCGCGTGCTGAAGGCGGCAGGGGTCGCGCACGTGGAGATCTGGGCGGTCGCCAGGGTGGGCCGGGGAAACCACTGAAAGAACGCCGCGGTGGCGCAGCCAACTTACACAACTTGACGGGGTCTACCTCGCGGCGCACGCTTTTCTCATGCCGAACCTTCGGGACGAGCTTCCTTGTGACCGGTTAGACCATCAATGGTGATGCGCAGACCCGCTGCGGCCTGCATGTCTCTCGCCTGGGCTCCGATGAGGCTTCCCGTAGCCGCTGATTTCGGCCGTGACGCGGCCGGCCGCCAACAAGATGTATCCGTACTCGCGCTCGTGACCAGCTGACGAGGGCCGCTCGATTGGACGACTTCAGCAAGAACCCGACGAAAACACGCGGTGTGAGCTGAATGGCTATCGCGATTGCCTTGATCGTATTGGTGGTGGGGTCGGTGCTGTTCCACTTCCTGAGTCCGTGGAAGTTGACACCGCTGGCTTCCAACTGGGGCTCGATGGATACCACCATCGACATCAGTTTTTGGGTCTGTGGCACCGTGTTCGCCGCGGTCAATCTGTTCATGGCGTACGCCATCGTGCGCTATCGCTACGACCCGAAGCGACGGTCGCGGTATGAGCCGGAAAACAAGCGGCTGGAACTCTGGCTCACGGGTTTGACGACGGTCGGCATCGCCGCCTTGTTGGCTCCCGGACTGTTCGTCTGGGCGAAGTTCGTCACGGTGCCGGAGAATGCCGATGAAGTCGAAGTCATCGGACAGCAGTGGCACTGGAGCTTCCGCTTCCCCGGGCAGGACGAACGATTCGGCAAGGCCTACACACGCCTCATCAGCAATGAGAATCCGTTCGGCCTGGATCCCGACGATCCGCGGGGTCAGGACGACGTCCTCATTCGCAGTCCCAGGTTGCTGCTCCCGGTCGGACAGCCGGTCAAGATGCTGCTGCGGTCCAAGGACGTGCTGCACAACTTTCAGGTGGCGCAATTTCGCACCAAGATGGATCTGGTTCCGGGCCAGACGGGCTACATCTGGTTGACGCCCACGCGCACCGGGGAGTTCGAGATACTCTGTGCAGAACTGTGCGGCATCGGCCACTTCACCATGCGCGGCATGGTGCGGGTGGTCGAGCCGGCGGAATTCGACGCGTGGCTCGCGCGCCAGCCCTCCTACGCCGAGCTCGCGGCGCGCCGACCGGCCGATCACGCCGCCGGGGAGGGCCTCTATGCGACCTGTGCTGCTTGCCACGGGCCAGAGGGCCAGGGTAATCCGGCGCTGAACGCGCCCAAGGTCGCCGGCCTGGATGCCTGGTATGTGAAGCGGCAGCTCCAGCATTTCAGGGCCGGCGTGCGCGGCGCGCACCCCAAAGATCAGTTCGGTCCGCAAATGATTCCCTTCGCGACCATGCTGGCCGATGAGGCAGCAATCGACGACGTGGCCGCCTTCATCGACAGCCTGCCCGATGCGCCGGCAGCGGCAACTGTCTCCGGGGATACCAAGCGCGGGGCGCGGATTTACCGCACCTGCGGCGCCTGTCACGGCGCAGCGGGGCAGGGAATCCAGGCCACCAACGCCCCTCGTCTGGCCGGTGTGCACGACTGGTATCTGGTGCGGCAGCTGGAGAACTTCCGCCAGGGCATCCGGGGCCGTCATGTCGACGACCCGTACGGGTGGCAGATGGTGGAGATGGCAAAGGTCCCGATCGACGACGAAGAGATGCGGAACGTGGTCGCCTACATCAACACACTACCCTTGGCTTCGCCGGCGCGAATCGCTGCAATCGCCAGCGCGGAGGAATGATCGATGGCTGTTCTCGGACATGACGCCGTTTCGTTTGTGCCGCCGGCCGAAGCCGAAGAGCAGGAGCTGGTCCATCCACACACTTTCGTCACCAGGTATATCTTCAGCCAGGACGCGAAGGTCATCGCGATCCAGTACGGGATCACCGCCACCGCCATCGGCCTGGTCGGTCTCGCGCTCTCGCTGCTGATGCGGCTTCAGCTCGGTTTTCCGAACACTTTTTCCCTCATCGACCCGAGCAGTTACCTGCAATTCGTGAGCATGCACGGGATGATCATGGTCATCTATCTGCTCACCGCGCTCTTCCTCGGCGGTTTCGGTAACTATCTCATTCCGCTCATGTGCGGCGCCCGGGACATGGCGTTCCCGTGGGTCAACATGCTCAGCTACTGGGTTTACCTGGTTGCCGTGCTGGTGCTCGTGGCCAGCTTCTTCGTCCCGGGAGGGCCCACGGGTGCAGGCTGGACCCTCTATCCGCCTCAGGCGATCAGTCCCGGCAGCCCCGGCATCGACGGCGGAATCGTCCTGATGCTGGTCTCACTCGCACTGTTCATCGTCGGATTCACCATGGGTGGTCTCAACTACGTCGTCACCGTGCTGCAATTACGCACGCGCGGCATGACGCTGATGCGACTGCCGCTGACCGTGTGGGGCATCTTCATGGCCACGGTGCTGGCACTGCTGGCATTTCCAGCCCTGTTCGTGTCAGCACTGATGATGCTGCTCGATCGCACGCTCGGGACGAGCTTCTTCCTTCCCGAGATGCTGACCCTGGGCGAGCAGTCGAGTCACAGGGGCGGCAGCCCGCTCTTGTTCCAGCATCTGTTCTGGTTCTTCGGGCATCCCGAGGTCTACATCGTGGCGCTGCCCGCCTTCGGCATGGTTTCCGATCTGCTGGCCACGCACGCGCGGCGGAACATCTTCGGCTACCGCATGATGGTGTGGGCGATCCTCGCGATCGGCGCCCTGAGCTTCGTCGTCTGGGCGCATCACATGTACGTCAGCGGCATGAATCCTTACTTCGGATTCCTGTTCGCCACGACCACGCTGATCATCGCCGTGCCCACTGCGATCAAGGTGTACAACTGGGTGCTGACCCTGTGGCACGGGAACATCCGGCTCACGGTACCGATGCTGTTCGCGATCGGGTTCATCCTCACTTTCGTCAATGGGGGCCTGAGCGGATTGTTCCTCGGCAACGTGACGGTCGACGTGCCGCTATCGGATACCTACTTCGTCGTGGGTCATTTCCACATGGTCATGGCCGTTGCGCCGATCCTCGTGGTGTTCGGCGCCATCTATCACTGGTATCCGAAGATCACGGGACGCATGCTCAATGACCTCATGGGCAAGATCCATTTCTGGGTGACGTTCCTCGGCACGTACGCGATCTACTACCCGATGCACTATCTGGGCTTCCAGGGTGTGCCTCGTCGCTACTTCGCCTATGGCGAGACGGCCTTCATCTCCGATTCGGTGCAGACGGTGAACACCGCGATCACGCTCGCCGCGATCCTCGTCGCTTCTTCCACGATGCTCTTCCTCTTCAATCTGGTGTGGAGCTACTTCCATGGCAAGGAGGCGGGCCCCAACCCCTGGAAGGCGACGACGCTCGAATGGCAGACGCCGCATACGCCGCCGCGGCACGGCAACTTTGGTGCGGAACTACCGGTGGTCTATCGCTGGGCCTACGACTACAGCGTGCCGGGGGCGAAAGAGGACTTCATCCCGCAGAACGTGCCGTCGGAACAGGTGCCAACGCTCTTCCCGCGCGAGGCCAAGGCCGGCGCATGACGGCCACGCTGGTATTTCTCGCCGTACTGCTGGCGGTCTTCGTCGGCTGGCTGCTGCGCCAGTCGATCAACGTCCAGCCGTGGGTCGCTCACTCCGAGACTGCAGCGCGGGCCAGCCATCTGCCGGAAGGCTTCACGGCGGCGCGGGTCGGCTTGGCGGTCTTCGTTGCCGTGGCGACCTCGTTGTTCGCGCTCACCATCAGCGCCTACGTGATGCGCATGCACATGGCCGCCGACTGGCGCCATCTGCACGCGCCGCAACTGCTCTGGGTCAATACCGTCATGCTGCTCTTCGGCAGCATCGCCCTGCAGTGGGCTTGGGGTGGCGCGAAGCGCGGAGACCCGAGCGCGCTGCGGTTCGGCCTGGCTACAGGCGGGGCATGCAGCATCGCCTTCGTCGTCGGACAGTATTTCGTGTGGCGGGGGCTGAACGCGGCCGGCTACTACGCGGCGGCGAATCCCGCCAACGCGTTCTTCTTCATGATGACCGGCCTGCACGCCCTGCACTTGCTGGGCGGGCTGGTCGCGTGGGGCAGAACCGTACGCAAAGTCTGGCGCGGCTCACTGCCGGCGCGGGTTCGCGGCAGCGTCGAGCTGTGCGCGCTCTACTGGCACTACCTATTCATCGTCTGGATCGTTCTGTTCGGTCTGGTGTTGATGCACTAGGAGGAGGCCGAAGCCGTGGCGTACGTTGCTCCTGCGGCCCCGGCGGCTTCGCAGGGAATCAAAGGCCTTGTGTCGGACTTGTCCTCCGACCAGCGGGCGTTCAAGAACGTCCCCTGGGGCAAGGCGATGATGTGGATATTCCTGCTGAGCGACACCTTCATCTTCGGGTGCTTCCTCATCAGCTACATGACGGTGCGCATCTCGGCCACGACCCCCTGGCCGGACCCGAGCCAGGTGTTCGCGCTGAGCATCGGCGGGCGCCCCGTCCCACTGCTTCTGATCGCGATCATGACCTTCGTGCTGATCAGCAGCAGCGGCACCATGGCTCTGGCGGTCAAGAACGGTTACGAGAAGAAGCGCAAAGCGACGGCCATCCTGTTGGTGTTGACCGCAATGCTCGGCGCGACGTTTGTCGGCATGCAGGCGTTCGAATGGACGAAGCTGATCCTCGAGGGCGTTCGGCCTTGGACCAACCCGTGGGGGGCGGAGCAGTTCGGAGCATCCTTCTTCCTGATCACCGGCTTCCACGGAACGCACGTAAGCTTCGGCGTGCTCTTTCTCATCATCATGGCGGTCAAGGTTCTGCGCGGTGCCCTCGACGATCAGAGGCCAGGCTTTCTGACCGGGCGCAAAGGGCGCTACGAAATGGTCGAGACCCTGGGCCTGTACTGGCACTTCGTCGACCTCGTATGGGTTTTCATCTTCGCGTTCTTCTATCTCTGGTAGCGGGAGGAGAGAGTCGTGGCTGACTCGGTCGTGGCCCACCAGCAGGTTCAGCACCACCCTATAGGGGTCTATCTATGGGTGTGGGCGCTGCTGTTCGTGCTGAGTGTGTTTTCCTACCTCGTCGATTACCTGGGCTTCGAGGGTTACATGAGGATGGGTCTGATCACCACATTCATGATGATGAAAGCCGGTCTGATCGTCGCGGTTTTCATGCACATGGCCTGGGAGCGGCTGGCCATCATGTGCCTCATCCTGATTCCGCCGGGCCTGGTCGTGTTTCTGATGGGCTTGATGGCGATCGAGGGGAACTACACCTTCCTGTCCCGGCTCGGCCCCTGAAGCCCATCACTTTCGTCTCTCGTCGCGCGGTCCTGTTGCGACGGGGCGCGCTGAGGCGCATTCAGCGTCGCTGACTGATTCCCGTCGCCAAGGCTTCCGTGAAGAGGCGGTCCAGGCGGCGTTGCCAGAACACGATCCAGTGCGGTGCCGCGGGGCCGGTGCCGACCGCTTCGACCGTGGGATGGTTCATCACGCAGTGCGCCAGCATCTGCGCCTGCGCCGGCTCGAGGTCCACGAAGAACACGTGTTTCCCGGCTGCCAGTGCCTTCTCGAAGCGCTTGAAACGCACGTTGGGAGTCTGGATGCCGAGGAAGCCGCCTTCCCAGGTGGAGAATCCGAGCGCGATTATGGCGAGGAAGATGAAGGGCAACCATCCGGCAGTCGTCTGTGTCCAGCCGGCAAAGTGTGCGACTCCGAGGACGAGAACCGAGGCACACAAGCCTATGGCAGCGCCGATGATTCCCCAACGGACGAAATTCAGCTTCATCAGCGCCGACACCTGGTGGAGATGCCGATGATGGCTTGCGCTTCGGACGTCCAGCGTCAGAAGGTGGATCTGGGACCTCGCGAAGCCCGCGCGTTCGAGATCCTCTTCCAGGCGCTCAAGGTCGTCGAGGTCACCACTGATGAAAAAGTGACGCATCACCTTCATGATTTCCTACCGATCGCGTCGAACTGACGGCCTGCTGCGAGCCGGGCCGAGCCAGCCAACCTTCAGTGGGAATGTTCGGTGCCCGGGAACAGCCGGCAGTAGATGCAATGGGCGGCTTCGCCCGTGCTCTCGACCCAGAGATTACTCACCCAGGGGGAAGCGTTGCGCGCGGCAGCGTGTTCCCA
Source organism: Gammaproteobacteria bacterium (assembly GCA_052389755.1). Classification (GTDB taxonomy): domain Bacteria; phylum Pseudomonadota; class Gammaproteobacteria; order Steroidobacterales; family Steroidobacteraceae; genus JBQTHP01. The sequence continues at coordinate 55,854 of JBQTHP010000017.1, read as the reverse complement.
GGTGTTCGATGCCAGATCGTGCTGGGCGACTTCCTGGGCGCCCGCACGCTTGAGGATCTCGGCCGCGCGTTCGATCTCGACCGGGCCCCGCGGATGTACCGTCACGGCGGCGGCGCCGTTCTCTACGCTGTCGGCGAAGCGCCTGGCGGACTCGCGCTCCTCATCGAGACTGAACAGAGTGCCGAAATATTGCGCGAGCTTGCCGTGCAATGTATCGGCCGGCTCGCAAGCTGCCCGGCCCGGCTCGTCCCTGCTCGTCAGATCGACACGGTCACAGGGAAAACCATCGTTGACCAGGTCGACGAGCACGCGCTCAGCCGTCTCGTAGTCTTTGAACAGGGCGAGTAAGACAGCGCTCATGTCCACGTCCTCGCGGGCTCGCCGCAGGAGTGCTCCCAGTTGGAAGAAATATACGCGCCTGCTGCGCATCTATCGAGTGTCGATTATGTCAGCCCGCCCGGTACACGTACTCCATCAGCACGCCGCCGAAGATCGCCATCCCGACGTAGTGGTTGTTGAGGAAGGCGCGGAAGCAGGCGTCCGGCTCGCGGGTGCGGATGAGCCACTGTTGCCAGAGGAAAAACACCGCGGCGAGAACGACTCCGGCGTAGTACCAGCGGCCGAACTGCATGCTGCGTCCGGCCAGCACGAGCGCTAGCAGCGTCATCGTCTGCATCGCCCCGACGATGAGCCGGTCCATGTCGGCGAACAGGATCGCGCTCGACTTCACGCCGATCTTCACGTCGTCCTCGCGATCGACCATGGCGTACAGCGTGTCGTACACCGCCGCCCAGACCACCGTCGCGATGAAGAGCACCCAGCCGACACGGGAGATCGTGCCGGTCTGCGCCGCGAACGCCATCGGTACGGCCCATCCGAACGCAACGCCGAGATACAGCTGCGGCAGCGGAAAAACCCGCTTGACGAAGGGGTACGACACGGCGAGCAGAGCGCCGATCACAGCCAGGCGCACGGTGAACGCGTCGAGCCGCGTCACGAGCCACAGCGACAGTGCGACGAGAAGCACGAACAGCACGAGTGCCTCGACCGGCGTCACGCGACGTGCTGCCAGCGGGCGCGCACGCGTGCGTTTTACGTACGGGTCGAGATCACGGTCGGCGAAATCGTTGATGATGCAGCCGGCCGAGCGCATGACGACGACGCCGGCCACGAACACGATGAGAACTCTTGGATCCGGTCGTCCGTTACCCGCGATCCAGAGCGCGCAGAGCGCCGGCCAGAGCAGCAGATAGATTCCGATCGGCCGGTCGAGACGGGTGAGGAGGACGTACTCCTCGAGGCGGCGCTGCAATCGGTACCACAGCGGCGCTTCGCGCGGCCGCGGTTCCTCGAGATTCAGATCGGGTGCAATCGTCGCCATCGTAGAATCCGTCAGCCCACACGTCCGAAACGCTCGCCGGTGCCGACCCAGCGCGCGGTCAGCGGCGCGATATTATCCGGGTGTTGCGCGAGCATCAGCTCCGCCGCCTGCTGCACGCGGGTCAGCAGGTCGGCATCGCGCACGAGATCGGCGACGCGCATCTGCGCAAGACCGGTCTGGCGCGTGCCGAGCAGCTCGCCCGGGCCTCTCAACTCGAGATCGCGGCGCGCGATTTCGAAGCCGTCATTCGTCTCGCGAATCACCTTCAGGCGCTCGCGCGCGAGCTCGGACAGCGGTGCGCGATAGAGCAGCACGCACGTGCTCGCCTCCGCGCCGCGTCCGACGCGGCCGCGCAGCTGGTGCAGCTGCGCGAGCCCCATGCGCTCGGCGTTCTCGATCACCATGAGCGTCGCGTTCGGCACGTCGACGCCGACTTCGATGACGGTGGTCGCGACGAGCAACTGGATGCGGCCCGCGTTGAACGCGTGCATCGCCGCGTCCTTCTTCGCCGGAGGCATGCGACCATGCACGATCCCGACCTGCACGTCGGGCAGAGCTTCCGCGAGCGCCGCGGCGGTCTCTTCGGCCGCCTGATAGCGCAGCTCGTCGGATTCGTCGATCAGCGGACAGACCCAGTACGCCTGCCGCCCGGCGCGGCAGGCTCGGAGAATGCGCGCAACGACCTCCTGGCGGCGCTGCTCGGGCACCACGACCGTCTGCACCGGCGTGCGTCCAGGGGGCAGCTCGTCGATCACGGAGATGTCTAGATCCGCGTAGGCCGTCATCGCGAGCGTCCGGGGAATCGGCGTCGCGGTCATGATGAGCTGGTGCGGAACGCGCCCCGCCTTGCCGCCCTTTTCCTTGAGGCGTAGCCGCTGCTGCACTCCGAAGCGATGCTGCTCATCGACGATGATGAGCGCGAGCCGCGCGAACTCCATTCCTTCCTGAAAGAGCGCATGGGTTCCGACGGCGACGGGTACTTCGCCGGAGGCCAGCGTCTCGAGCGCGCTGCGGCGCGCCCGGGCCGTCTGCGAGCCCGTGACGAGCGCGACGGGAATGCCGAGCGGCCGGAACCACGAATCCAGGTTCGCCCAATGTTGCTCGGCGAGTAGTTCCGTGGGCGCCATCAGCACCGCCTGCAGACCGGTTCCGGCCGCGCGCGCGGCGGCCGCCGCCGCCACGACCGTTTTGCCCGAGCCGACATCGCCCTGCAGCAGGCGAACCATTGGTCGGCCCGCTCGCATGTCGGCGTCGATTTCGATGAATGCGCGTGATTGCGCGTTCGTGAGCGCAAATGGCAGAGCCGAAATGAACCGCGTCGCGACGTGGTCCAGGTCTTCGAGCGGCCAGGCCGGATCGCTCTGAACCTCGCGGCGCAGGAGTTTCAGGCTGAGGTGCTGCGCCAGAAGCTCCTCGAACGCGAGTCGTCGCTGTGCGGGATGGCGACCCGCGGCGAGCTCATCGAGGCGCGCCTCGCGTGGCGGTCGATGCATGTAGGCGAGCGCCTCGTTGAGCGAGGGCAGACCGAGCGGCGCGAGCACGTGCGAAGGAATCCAGTCGCGCACGCCGCGACGCTCGAGCTCGCCGAGGGCCTGCGAGATGAGGGCGCGCAATCGCCCCTGAGGGACGCCTTCGGTGCCCGGGTAGATCGGCGTCAGCGTCTCTTCGAGCGGCGCCGCTTCGCCGCGCAGGAGCCGGTATTCCGGGTGCACGATCTCGAGCCCGAGAGGCCCGCGCCGAACCTCCCCATGGCAGCGTACCCGCACGCCTCGCGCGAGGCCCTGCTGCTGAGCCGCGGAAAAGTAGAAGAATCGCAGGGTAAGAAATCCCGAGCCATCGGCGATGCGACTCAAGAGCTGCCGTCGGCGGCGATAGGTCACCTCGGTCAGCTGCACTTCGCCCTCGACGGCGACGCGCATCCCGGGCAGCAACGCACCGATCGGGACGATGCGCGTGCGGTCCTCGTAGCGCAGCGGCAGCAGGAACAGCAGATCCTGCACCTGCGCAACGCCGAGGCGTTCGAGCTTGCCGGCGAGCGCCGCGCCGACGCCGCGCAGTGCGGTGACCGGGCGCTGCTCCTCCTCACCCGCCTTCGGCACCCTCTCCCCCGCAACGCGGGGGAGAGGGTTGGGTGAGGGGGGCCTCATGCGAGGCAGAGAATGCACTCGATCTCGACCCGCGCGCCGCGCGGGAGCTGCGCCACGCCGACCGCGGCGCGCGCTGGATAGGGCTCCTTGCAATACTGCGCCATGACCTCGTTCACCTTGGCGAAGTGGGCGAGATCGGTGAGAAACACGTTGACCTTCACGGCGTTCGCGAGCGTCGCGCCGGCCGCCTCGGCGACCGCCTTCAGGTTCTCGAACACGCGGCGGATCTCCGCCTCGATGTCGCCGCTCACGAGCTGCATCGTCTCCGGGTCGAGCGGAATCTGCCCGGAGAGGTAGATCGTGTCGCCGACCCGTACGGCCTGCGAGTACGTGCCGATTGCCTGCGGCGCACGCTTGGTGTGGATGATCTCCCGCTTCATGAACCTGCCCTCTTCCTGGAATGTGCGGCGATGGTACGCGTGACGCGCAACACCTCGGACATGCGGCGGATGACGCGCACGATGCGCGCGAGATGCTTGCGGTCGCGCACCTTCAGCTCGAACACCAGCGCCGAAGTATCGCTGTCGCGCTCTTCGACCGAAACGTGGTCGATGTTGGTCTCGGTGCTGGAGATGGCCGCGGCGACCGCGGCGAGCACGCCCATGCGATTGGCGACCTCGACGCGGATCTCGGAGCTGAAGAACCGATCGGGCCCGGTCTGCCATGCGACCGGCAGCCACTTCTCCGGATGCTTGCGATAGTCCTCGACGTTCACGCAGTTCTCGCGGTGGATGACGATGCCGCGCCCCGCCGAGAGGAACGCGAAGATCGGGTCGTACGGAATCGGAAAGCAGCAGCGCGCGTACGTGACCAGCAGGCCTTCGGTGCCCGCAACGGCAAGTGGCGCCGGCTGGCCCGAGGCATCCTCGGGACCCGAGGGCAGAAGCCGCCGCGCGACGAGCGGCGCAATGCGTTCGCCGAGACCGATCTTCTCGTAGAGCTCGTCGATGTCCTTCATGCCGAGCTCGGCGATGGCCGCACGCATCGCCTCCGGGCTCACCTCGTCCAGGTCCAGCTTGAATTCCGCCAGCGCCTGATTGAGCAGCCGCCGTCCGAGCGCGATCGCCTCGCTGCGGCGCAGTCCCTTCAGATAGTGGCGAATGGCCGACCGTGCCTTCGCGGTCACGACGAAGCTCACCCACGCGGGATTCGGCTTCGCGCCCTTCGCAGTGATGATCTCCACCGTGTCGCCGTTGCGGAGCACCGTACGCAGCGGGATGAGGCGGCGGTCCACCTTGGCCGCGACACAGCGATTGCCGATGTCGGTGTGCACGGCGTACGCGAAATCGACCACGGTCGATCCACTGGGCAGTCGCAGGATCTTGCCCTTGGGCGTGAACACGTACACCTTGTCCGGAAAGAGGTCGACCTTGACGCTCTCGAGGAAATCCTCCGAGCTGCCCGCCTCCTGCATGTCGACGAGATTCGACAGCCACTCGCGCGCCCGCTCCTGCTGCGTCGCGCTGTCACCCGCGCCGACCTTGTACTTCCAGTGCGCGGCGATGCCCGACTCCGCGACGCGGTGCATGTCCTCGGTGCGGATCTGCACTTCGATCGGCACGGCATTCGGTCCGAAAAGCGTCGTGTGCAGCGACTGATAGCCGTTCGCTCGCGGAATCGCGACGTAGTCCTTGAAGCGGCCGGGCATCGGCTTGAAGACGCTGTGCACGACGCCGAGCGCGCGGTAGGTCGTGTCCACGCTCTCCACGACCACGCGGATTCCGTACACGTCCACGATTTCGTTGAGCGTCGCGCGCTTGCGCAGCATCTTGCGGTAGATGCCGTAGAGGTGCTTCTCGCGCGTCCCGACGCGCGCGGCGATCTCATTCTTGAGCAGCGCCGCCTGCAGCTGCTGCTCGATCTTCTTCAGGAACTCCTTCTGGTTGCCGCGCGCGCGCTTCAGCGCGCGTTCGAGGACCCGGTAGCGCTGCGGGTAGAGCGCGCGAAAGCCGAGGTCCTCGAGCTCGAGCTTGATGTTGTAGAGGCCGAGGCGCTCGGCGATGGGCGCGTAGATCTCCAGCGTCTCGCGCGCCACCGCACGACGCCGTGCCGGCACCACCGCGTCGATCGTGCGCATGTTGTGCATGCGGTCCGCGAGCTTCACGAGGATCACGCGCAGGTCGCGCACCATCGCGAGCAGCATCTTGCGGAACGATTCCGCCTGCGCTTCTTCGCGGCTCTTGAAGCGGATCTGGTCGAGTTTGGTAACCCCGTCGACGAGCTCCGCGACATCCGCACCGAAGCGCTCCGCCAGCTGATCCTTCGGCGTGGGCGTGTCTTCGATGACGTCGTGCAGGATCGCAGCGACGATCGTGTCGGTATCGAGGTGCAGATCCGCGAGAATCGACGCCGCTGCGACGGGATGCGCGATGTACGGCTCGCCCGAGAGGCGCTTCTGTCCCTTGTGCGCGGAGGCGCCGAACTCGGCCGCCTCGCGAATGCGCTCGACCTGCTCGGCCGGCAGGTACGTCTCGACGGTGCTTAGAAGCTCTTTGAGGCCCGGAGTGCGTCTTCCGGGGAGCAGTCCCAGGAGCGAAGACGCATAGTCCATGTGCGCGAGGCGCTAGCGAGCCTCGCGGCTCGTGTCTGCCTACTCCCCGATAAGACCGAATTGCGGCGCGCGGAAGCTCGACTGGTTGTCGGCATCCGCCATGGACTCCGCCGGCGGCTCGGGCTCGCGCAGCATGTCGATGGTGACATTGCCCTCGGCGATTTCGCGCAGCGCGACGACGGTGGGCTTGTCGTTCTCCCACGCGACGGTCGGCTCGGCGCCGTTCGCAAGTCGGCGTGCGCGCTGTGCCGCGAGCAGCACGAGCTGGAAGAGGTTATCGACGTTCTGCAGACAGTCTTCGACGGTGACTCGTGCCATGTCTTTGCTTAAGCCTCTGGGGAATCGGGAATACCGGACAGAAAAAATAGTGTAATGCAGGTGCGCAGGCGCGCGCCAGCTGAAAACCTGCGAAATATCAATCTGATCAATCCGTTGCACCCACGAGCGTGCGCAGCAGCGCTTTAAGCTCGCGGCGGTCGGCGCGTAGCGGCGCTCCCCGACCTTCCACTATCGCGACGAGCTCCCCGGCCGCTCGATCGAAGTCATCGTTCACGACCACGTACTTGAACTCCTTCCAGTGGGACATATCGGTGACGGCATCGCGCAGGCGGCGCTGAATGACTTCTTCGGAATCGGTCATGCGTTTGCGCAGCCGATCCTCGAGTGAGCGCCTGGAGGGCGGAAGGATGAAAACGGTTTCGGCGTCCGGCAGCGCTTTGCGCACCTGCTGTGCCCCCTGCCAGTCGATCTCGAGGATCACGTTCTTGCCGGCCGCGAGCAGGCGCTCGACGGTGCCGCGTCCGGTGGCATACGAGTTGTCGAACACCTCCGCGTGCTCGAGGAAGGCACCCTCGTCACGCAATCGGTTGAAATCCTCCTTGCTGACGAAGTGGTATTCGCGGCCGTCCGCTTCCGTCGGACGCCTGGGTCGGGTGGTGTGCGAGATCGATACCACGAGCTCGGGTTTGCGCTCGAGAAGCGTCTTGACCAGCGAGGTCTTGCCCGCGCCGGAGGGCGCCGCAATCACGAAGAGGCGGCCGCGCCGATTCGGCATTTTCTCGACGGCAGACATCGGTTACAAAAGAGTACATGAAGAGCGGACGCCCGATTCTGATTGCTTGCGTACTGTGGTCCGCCGGATCGGCCGCCGTCGACGCCGAGGACGTGCGCGTTGAGCAGCTTCGCCAGGATGTGGCGGAGCTCAATCGCGTGGTTCGCGAGCAGGCACGCAAGATCGAGAGTCTCGAGCGGGAGATCGCGCGGCTGAAGAGTGCCGCGACGCCCGGTCGGCCCCGATCAGCAAAGGATGGGGCCGACGTTGGCGAGCTTGCCTGGGTCTCGTCCGGCCCATGGAGGAAGCTGCGCCCGGGCATGTCCGAAAGCGAAGTGATCGCATTGCTCGGGCCGCCGACGGCGGTGCGCGGCGACGGTGAGGCGTCGAAGACTCTTCTGTATACGCTCGAGCTCGAGGGAACAGGATTCCTGAGCGGATCGGTGGAACTTGGGAGCGGTCAGGTGCGTGAGGTGCGGGAGCCGCAGCTGCGTTGATGGCCGGCCCGCTACGATCCCCATCGAAAGAAGCGGGCTGCCACGCGCTGCGGATATACGTTCATGGCCGGTCCAAGAAGCGCCTGTGCCTCGCGCTCGCTCATGCCCCGCATGCCGAATTCATCCACGAGCTTCGACTGCAGGTCGCGCTGGATTGCCTGAATGCCGGCCTGCACTTTCGGGTCGCTCATCTCCTTCCCCGCCGTCAATGCCTCGACTTTCGTTCTGGCCTGCTCGATGTGCGCGTAGCCTGCGCGCGCGACAGGCGCGCCCAACCCCATCTCACGGGCGAGCGAGTCCAGGTGTCGGAACGCTCCGTCGGTCGTCCGCTCGTACTCCGCGTAGCGCACGTCGCCCAGGATGCTCTTGGCGGCCTCGCGCTTCTCTTCCTGGACGGCGAGAAGCTTCGACTCCGTGCCCGTGGCCGTCTGCCTGCCGGCCTCTGCAATGCGCGCACTGAAGTCGCGCTCGATGCGCAGCAGGGCGTCGAACTCTGCTCGGCTCGGCTGAAATGCGGACAGCTCATATTTGAGCATGCCCGAGGTGCTGGACGACCGTCGCTCATACTCCTCGAAAAGCTCCGGTCCGAGGATGCCCTTGATCGCTTCGTCCTGGCTGACCTCCGCTTCCGGCGAAGTCCATAGCCGGCGCGCGAGACGGCTTGCGCGGCTTTTGTCCGCGCCGGTGCTGACGCGTTCGAAATACTCGATGAGTGCCAGGCGTTGGTCGCCTGGCACGTAGGCGAATTCCGATTGTCCGTAGTGCGGCCACGCAAAGTGATTGGGCGTGTTGAACTCCGTCGAGATGGCGCCGACGTCACCGAACAGTTCCTCGATCAACGCGAGCCTGTCGCGGCGCATGCGCTGAAATTCCTTGAGCTTCGCTGCATCGGGGCCGGGCGATCCGAATATTGTCGCGCGCGCCTGCCAGTACTCTTCGCCGGGCGGAGGTTTGAGCAGCTCGCGCGCTCGCAGTCGATAGAGCCGTTCGGCCACCGCCACGCCGAGGAGCCTGACCGTATTCTCATCGACGCCCCCCCCTGCGAAGCTCCGCGACGTGATGGCGCACCTGTTCGGTCCACTCGCCTCGTGCGGTGCCTGGCTGCACATCGACATCGGGGGATCCAATCGCCGTACCCGCAGCTGCCGGAGGCGCCTGGCGATCCTCGCGAGTCACTGTCGTGATCGCTGCGCGCTCCTGTGGTGATGGCGCTGCGTCTGAAACCGGACGCAGAGCGTCCGACGGCATCGCGAACAGGGCGAGAAGCATCAGGTTCAGCGCCAGGGAAATGCCGAGCACCACGCGCGTCTTCGACATCGTGCGCCTCGTCCCGCTACTGCGCGCGCCGAAGCGCGCGCTGCGCGTGAGAATGAACGTTTATGGCCGCCCCCTGCAGCACGATCTGCGCGTCCGCTTCGCTGAGATCCTGCAGACCGAGATCCGCGATCAGTTTCGCCTGCAGGTCGCGCTGCAACTCCGCGACTTCTGCTTGCAGCTTCGGATCGCGCGGATCGCGAGTCGCAGTCAGCGTTTCGACTCTCGCCCGCGCCTGCTCGACCAGCTCATAGCTCGCACGTGCTACGTCCGGGCTCATCTTCATTTCACGTGCGATCTGCCGGAGCTGCCTGAACGCCGGGTCGGTTGCCTGTTCGTACTCGTCGTAGCGTTGATCACCGAGCGCGGCCCTGATTCCATTACGCCTCTGCTCGGTGACCGATTCATGCTTGGCGACGGACGTAGCATCTCTGGCAACGCCCATCTCCGCTGCGCGCATTCGATACTCGCGCTCGATCGCGAGGAGCGCGTCGAACTCGGCGCGGCTCGGCTGGAACGCGGCCAGCTCCTGCCTGAGGCGACGCGCGCTGCCAGAGGAGTGCTTGACGTACTGGTCGAAAGACTCTGGCCCCAGGATGAACCGGATCTGCTCCTCGCGCTTGAGCTCATCCTGGTGTCGGTTGCCGGTGGAGAACGCGCGCAGACGACCCAAAAGGTCCGTATTCGCCTCGACGCTCGCGCTCTCCATGTACTCGAGCAGCGCGAGACGCTTGCCTGTCGGCAGGTAGTCGAAACCCGTGCTGCCGCTGAGCATGAAAGTGGTTGCCGAATTCGACTCGGCCGATGCGAATTCGGCGTCGCCGACGAGCCGCTCGATGGCCGCCAGGTTCTCCCGCCGTAATCGCTGAAATGCCTCGAGCTGCGCCGTTTCAATCATCGTGGGCGCGCCGTAGAAGGTCTCGGACGCCTGCCAGTACTCGGCGGGCGTGCGAGGTTGCAGCAGCTCGCGCGCTTTCTGACGAAACAGCCGCTCGGCCTCGGCGACCACGAGTAGCTTCACGGTCTCGCCATCCATGCCCCGCCTGCGCAGCTCCGCGAGATGCTCGCCAAGGATGTGCATCGACCCCGCGCTCGGCGATTCCGCTACGGTTGGTTTCGACAGCCGAGCGGCTGCGGGATCACTGGCGGGAAACGGATTTCCATCGTCCGGCACGACATCGACCTGCGCATCGCCGGCCTCGCTCGCGGGCGATCGTGATGCGCCGCTGGACGGCAGCAGCGGCATCGCAAACACCGCGACGAGAAGCGCATTGAGGGCCAGCGAAACGCCTAGAAGCACGCCCGTCTTCGACATCGCGCGTCTCCTTCCGCCCGACGGCATTGAGGGCCACCGGTTAGATTACGCGCTCTGCTGCGACGTTCTAGCGCCGTCGCGCGGACTTCGTCTGTTGCGTCGACTTCGTCTGTCGCGCCGACTTCGTCTTCAGTTGAGCTTGCCTCTCCATGGCCCGCTTCATCAGGAGATCAGCCACCAGATTCCGCGCATCCGTTTCGCTCGTGCCAGGCGGAAACTCGAAGGTTTCGGAACGATCGAACGGGTTCTGCACGCGCACGGGGATGGGGTCGGGCTCGGAAGCGTCCTCAACGGATTGCGAGAGCTCTGCGCGATGCAGTACGGCTTCGGGCGAGGAGGACACAGCCGGCCGCGCCGGGTCCGAATACCGGTAGAGCGCGGATACCACCACGATTGCGACTATCCCGAACCCGGCTCCGAGCGCCAGATGCATCCTTTTCGGATTTGGCTCCGTGCGCACCTTGGCGGGCTGCTTGATGAGGGGCTGCCTCGGCGCCGATTGCGTCGTCGAAGGCTCCTTCGCCGGCGCCTGCATCGCCGGGCGCTGCTTTTCTGACGGTTGCGCGACCGGCTTCTTCAGCTCCTCGACATCCCGGAACGGCCGCCAACCCTCGAAACCCTGGCGCCAGACGAGCGCGTCCTCGCGCGCATGGCCCAGCCTGACCAGCTCGAGTAGCTCCCCTCGGCCGACCGGACCTCGCGGGTCGTCATCCGCGCCCAGGTAAAACCAGGTGTCTTCGTTGGTCGTCATGTTCGCGTCTTGTGACCGGCTGGATTTTCAGTCGCGGACCTCCGGATCGGTGAGGTGCGCGTCATACTTTTGCGCACATCTGTTCTCATTTGCCCGGAAAACGGGAACTAGCGCCAGGCCTTACTCTGCGTTCTGCACCTGCTCGCGCATCTGCTCGACGGTGACTTTCATCTCTACGGCGGCGCGCGTCGTCTCGAGATCCTGGGATTTCGAGGACAGCGTGTTCGCCTCGCGGTTGAGCTCCTGCATCAGAAAATCGAGGCGGCGGCCCGAGGGCTCGCGCCCCGCGATCGCGCGACGCGTTTCGGCGATGTGTCCGGTGAGGCGATCGAGCTCTTCCGCGACGTCGAGACGCTGCAACAGAATCGCGATCTCCTGCTCGACCCGGTCCTGATCGACTGCCGCCTTCAGCTCCGCAACGCGCTCCAGGAGCCGCGTGCGCACGCGTGCCTGAACCTCCGGCAGGCGCGCCTGCACTTGTGCGACGAGACCTTCGAGGGTCACGCAGCGCTGCTCGATCAGCTCCTTCAGGCGCTTGCCCTCGCGCGAGCGGGTCGCCGCGAGGTCTTCGAGCGCACCGGCGAACAAGGTGCGCAGCGCATCGAGCAGCGCTTCGTTGCCGCCCTCCGCTTCGCGGATGACGCCCGGCCAGCGAAGCACCTCGAGAACGTCCACCACCGTGTGCTGCGTTCTGAGGGCGCCCGCCAGCTCGCGTACGCGCACGAGCAGCCGTTCGAGGGTTTCGGGATCGATGTCGAGCGTGCGCTCGGCACCCTGCGCGGCGCGATACGTCACCGTGCAGTCCACCTTGCCGCGCTTCAGCTCCCGGGTGACGAGCTGACGCAGCTCGGGCTCGATGGAGCGCACTTCTTCGGGAAGCCGGAAGCCGGCTTCCAGGAAGCGATGGTTGACGCTTCGCAGCTCGCACACGAGCGTGCCCCATGGACCCGACGCCTCGCGGCGCGCGAAACCGGTCATGCTCGCGATCATCTTGTGCCGGGTGCCTCTAGCTGCGGTACGGCTTACGTGTCTCTCGCGGGGGGTGGTATAAAACGCGCCGCAGTTTAGCACTCCAGGCACAGGGCCCTCCGTGCAGGTCGAATACGCAGAAATCAGTCTCCTCGGGGGGCGAGAGGACAATCAGGATCGGGTCGCGGCCGCCGTGGCCGAACACGCCGCGCTGCTCATAGTGGTCGACGGGATGGGAGGGCACGCGGACGGCGCACGCGCGGCCGATCTCACTCAGAAGACCTTGCTCGAAGCCTTCTGGCATACGCCGCAGCCGCTCTTCGACCCTCTCGGTTTTCTGCACCTCACTCTCGGCCGCGCGCACGAGGAAGTCGTGAAGCTCGGCGCGCAGCTGCCGCTCGAGCAGCGTCCGCGGGCAACCTGCGCCGTGTGTCTCGTGCAGAAGGGTGCTGCGTGGTGGGCACACATCGGTGACAGCCGCGTCTATCACCTGCGGCACGGTGCCGTCGTGACGCGCACCCGCGATCACAGCCACGTCGAAGTGCTCCTTCGCGAAGGGCTCATCACGGCGGACCAGGTGCATACGCATCCGATGCGCAATTTCGTCGAGTGCTGCGTCGGCGGCGACGCGGTGATGCCCGACATGACGCTGAGCGGACGACGCCCCTTGCAGCCGCAGGACCTGCTCCTCGTGTGTACGGATGGTTTCTGGAGCGGCGTGCGCGATCCCGAGATCGCGAATCTGACGACCGCCCAATCGAAGCCGCTGCGGGATGCGCTCGCCGAGATCGGCGAACTGGCGATCAGCTCGAACGGCGTCGCCAGCGATAACACGTCGATCGCGGCGTTGCGTTGGCTCGGCGCATGAACGCGCGCGCCACTCGCCCGAACGGGCGGGCGCCGGATCAGCTCCGCGCCGTGCGCTTCACGCGCGGCTGTGCCAGGCACGCGGAAGGATCGGTGCTGGTCGAGTTCGGCGACACGCGGGTGATCTGCACGGCCAGCGTCGAGGAAACGGTGCCGGCGTTTCTGCGCGGCAAGGCCCGCGGCTGGGTGACCGCCGAGTACGGCATGCTGCCGCGGGCGACGCACACGCGTTCGCCGCGCGAAGCGGCGAAGGGCAAGCAGAGCGGCCGCACGCAGGAGATTCAGCGGCTGATCGGTCGAAGCCTGCGCGCCGTGGTGGATCTGCAGGGGCTCGGCGAGCGCACGGTCACCATCGACTGCGACGTCCTGCAGGCCGACGGGGGCACGCGTACGGCGGCGATCACCGGCGGCTACGTGGCGCTCGCCGATGCGTGCGCCTCGCTCGTGAAACGCCGAGCGGTCGCGGCAAGCCCGATCCACGGTCAGGTCGCGGCAATCTCGGTCGGCATCGTGGGCGGCGTTGCGGTGCTCGACCTCGACTATCTCGAGGACTCGCAGGCGGAGACCGACATGAACGTCGTCATGAACAACGGCGGCGCTTTCATCGAGCTGCAGGGAACGGCCGAGGGACATGCCTTCCGTCGCCACGAGCTCGACGCGCTCCTCGATCTCGCCGCGGGCGGTATCGGCCGCCTGTTCGCATTGCAATCCGAGACGCTCGCCGGGTGATCGGCCGATGCGCGTTGTGCTCGCGAGCGCCAACGACGGCAAGCTGCGCGAGATGCGTGCGCTGCTCGAGACAGTTGGCGTGGCGCTCGTTGCACAGGCCTCGCTCGGCGTCGAGCCGGCGGATGAAACGGGCGCGAGCTTTCGCGACAACGCGCTGATCAAGGCGCGCCATGCGGCGCGGCGCTCGGGCCTGCCTGCGCTGGCGGACGACTCGGGACTGGAAGTGGATGCGCTCGACGGCAAGCCCGGCGTGCATTCCGCACGCTACGCAGGCGCGACTGCAACCGATGCGCAGAATCTCGCGAAGCTGCTCGCGGAGCTGCGCGACGTGCCGGACGAGCGACGCTCGGCACGCTACCGGTGCAGCATCGCCTTCGTGCGAAGTCGCGACGATGCGGCGCCGCTGCTGGCGGAAGGCGCGTGGGAAGGGCGCATCGGACGATCGCCGCGCGGCAGCGGCGGCTTCGGCTACGATCCGATATTCATACCGGCCGGGCTCGATACGACGGCCGCCGAGCTCGATCCCGCGGTCAAGAATTCCCTCAGCCATCGCGGCCAGGCACTGCGATCGCTGCACTCACAGCTCACGGCCTGGATGCACGACATGAAAGGACGGCGCGCATGAATCCGGCAGGAAAGAACCTCGCGGTTGCGGCGTTTGCGCTTTCGGTCGCGGGCGCGGCCGGCGGCGCATCGCCCGCGTCCGGCGAGTTGCGCGCTTTGTTCGATGCCGCATGGGAGCGCGACATGCGCGACGACCCGCTGCGCGCGTCGTACTACGGCGACCGGCGCTTCGATCGTGCGTGGACCGATCTTTCGACCCGCGCGATCGAGGCTCGCCACGCCGGGAACGTCGCGACACTCGAAACGCTGCGCCGCATCGACCGTACGATCCTGTCGCCGGACGAGCGCCTGAGCTACGACCTCTTCGAGCGCGAGTACGCGACCCGCATCGCCGCGTACCCCTTCAAGCCATGGCTATACGAGATCCGCGCGAGCGAAGGCGTGCACACGCTTTCCGCGCTCGCGGAGCTGCTGCCGTTCGCAACCACGGCCGACTACGAGAACTGGATCGCACGCCTCGCGTCCATCGATCGGCATCTCGAGCAGCACATCGCGCAGCTCGAGATCGCCATTCGGGAGAAGCGGACACAACCCAAGGTGATCATGGAGCGCGTCCTGCCGATACTCGCGCGCCAGCTCGTCGAACGCCCCGAGGACAGTCCGTTCTACGCGCCGTTCACGCGCTTTCCGGAAGCGGTTCCCGAGGCCGAGCGCACGCGCCTTCAGGCAGCGGGAAACGACGCCATCGCGAGAACCGTGCTGCCCGCCTACCGGCGCTTCGAGCAGTTCTTTCGCGAACGCTACGTTGCGGCCTGCCGCGAGAGCGTCGGCGTCCGGGACACACCGGATGGCGAGGCGTTCTATCGCGAGCGTGCCGCCTTCCATACGACCACCACGCTCACGCCGGATGAGATCCACGCCATGGGCCTGCGTGAGGTAGCGCGCATCCGCGCCGAGATGCAGAAGGTCATGGAAAGGGTGGGGTTCAAAGGCGCCTTCGCCGACTTTCTCGTCTTCCTGCGGAGCGATCCGCAGTTCTATTTCCGATCTCCGGACGAGCTGTTCCGCGCGTACGTCGTCACCTCGAAGCTCATCGAACCCGAGCTCGTGCGCCTGTTCGGCGTGCTGCCTCGCACGCCCTACGGCGTGCGCCCGATCCCCGCAACGACTGCGCCGAACACGACCACCGCGTACTACCAGGCCTCGACCGCGGATGGCCGCCGTCCCGGCTATTACTACGTGAATCTGTATCGCCCGGAAGTGCGCCCGAAGTACGAGATCGAGGTGCTGACGGTGCACGAAGCCGTTCCCGGACATCACCTCCAGATCGCGCTCGCGCAGGAAATGCGAGACCTACCGCTGTTCCGCCGCAACTCGGAGATCACGGCGTATGTGGAGGGCTGGGCGCTCTACACTGAAAGCCTCGGGCCGGAGCTCGGGCTCTACAAGGACCCGTACTCGAAATTCGGCCAGCTTACCTACGACATGTGGCGCGCGGTGCGGCTGGTCGTGGACACCGGCCTGCACGACAAGCACTGGACCCGCCAGCAGGCGATCGACTACTTCAAGGCGAACGCGGCGAAGACCGAAGCGGACATCGTCAACGAGATCGACCGGTACATCGGCTGGCCGGGGCAGGCGCTCGCCTACAAGATCGGCCAGCTCCGCATTCTGGAGCTGCGTCGCGAAGCCGAGCAGCGCCTGGGACCGCGGTTCGACGTTCGCACGTTTCACGATGTCGTGCTGTCCACCGGCGCCGTCCCGCTCGACGTGCTCTCGCGCGTCGTGCGCGACTGGATTGCAGCCCCTGACCCGGCTTCGGGAGAGTGAGGGGTCATGCTCGTAGCGCCGCCGCTTTCCCTGTACGTACACCTGCCCTGGTGCGTGCGGAAGTGTCCGTACTGCGATTTCAACTCCTACGGCCTGCGCGACGCGCTGCCGGAGGCCCGTTACGGCGAGGCGCTCGAGCGCGACCTCGCGGCCCAGGCGCCCGAGGTCGCCGACCGACCGGTCGTCAGTGTGTTTTTCGGCGGCGGCACGCCGAGCCTTTTCTCACCGGCCGCCATCGGACGGGTGATCGATGCGGCTCGGCGGAACCTCGCGATCGCGCCGGATGCCGAGGTGACACTCGAAGCTAACCCCGGCACGGTCGAGCGCGGGTGCTTTGCCGAGTATCGCGCCGGGGGGGTCACGCGCGTCTCGCTCGGCGCGCAGAGCTTCGACCCGCGGCAGCTCAGGACGTTGGGGCGAATTCAGTCCGGGGACGAGACGCGCCGTGCCGCCGAGGAGTTGCACGCGGCCGGGCTCGAGAACTTCAATCTCGATCTGATGTACGGCCTGCCGGGGCAGGACGTGGCGGGCGCGCGGCGGGACGTCGAGGAAGCGCTCGCCCTCGATCCGGCCCACGTTTCGCACTATCAATTGACCATCGAGCCGGGCACCGTTTTCGCGGCTCGTCCGCCAGTCCTGCCCGAGGACGACGTGATTGATGCCATGCTCGCCGCGTGTCAGGAGCGGCTCGCCGACGCGGGGTTCATGCGCTACGAGATCTCCGCCTACGCGCGCGTCGACAGACGCTGCCGGCACAACGTCAACTACTGGCGTTTCGGCGACTACCTGGGTGTCGGTGCGGGCGCCCACGGCAAGCTGACCGACGCGACGGCCGGGCGGATCCGACGCACCTGGCAGCTGCGTGAGCCACGCCGCTACCTTGCCATGGCTCCGGACGCCCGTTCCCAGAAATCCATCGCGCCGGACGACCTGCCTTTCGAGTTCATGATGAACGCCCTGCGGCTCGTCGAAGGCTTCGAGACCGCGGATTTCGCCTCGTTTACGGGCCTCGGGTGGGCGGCGGCGGCGGCGACAGTCGGGATGCTCGAGCAGCGTGGGCTCGTGATCGTGTCGCGCGGCCGCTGTCGAGCAAGCGCGCTCGGGCTGCGCTTTCTGAACGACGTAGTGGGCAGTTTTCTGCCGCCGCGAGCTCAGCGCACGCTGCAGGGTACCCTGTCAACGGCGGCCGCGATTGCTCCCGCTCGTTATACACAGGCCCTGGGGGCTGCTACGGCAAATGAGCGAATTACGTGCGAAACCGGTCAAGTCGCTGAATAAGAGCCGTGCAACAGGCTGATTCGACAAGCTGAAATACCCTGGTCATTTTTTAGCCAAGGTAACAAATACGCAATCGCACGGCGTTATCTGGACTCGCGTTTGATCGCAGTCCACAGATTTATCCACAGCTTTTGTGGATAAGGGAACTTATTACGCGATTCGAAGTCCGCGCCCCGCCTCGAGGACGAGACGTGCGGCCAGGGTTGAGCTTGTCGCACCGGCCTTCCGCGGGTAGACTGCCCGGCCTTTTTTCCGCCAGCAACGTGTTTCGGACCGAGCGAGCCGCCATGAAAGCGTCCATCCATCCCGAGTACAAGGACATCACGGTCACCTGCACCTGCGGGAACACGTTCAAGACGGGCTCGACTCTCGGCCACGACCTGCAGGTCGAGGTGTGCTCCAACTGCCACCCCTTCTACACGGGCAAGCAGAAGATCGTCGACACCGCCGGGCGCGTCGATCGGTTCCGGAAGAAGTACGCTACCGCCGGCGGCGCCCGCTCTTCTTAAGCCAGCTCACTGTAGGCGGCGAGAGCCGCTCGCCGCCGGAACTTCTTGTCCGGGGTCGAAATCGTAGCTATAAGCGTCGATCCCGCACCCCTGCCGGGAGCTGATCATGATTCGCAAGCTGGCTAGCGCAATCCTCGTCGCCTTTGCCGTTGCCGGGTGTGCAACCAACCCGGCCACGGGCGGGCAGGACGTCGTCTTCGGCTCCATGAAGGGAGAACAGGAACGCGCCCGCCGCTATTACGAGCAGATCATCCGCTTCTACGGCCTGTACGAAGATCAGGCCGTGCAGGACTACGTGCAGGCGGTGGGCACGAGAGTGGCCAAGAACAGCCACCTGGCGGACTGGGACTTCAAGTTCGTGGTGGTCGACGACGACGCGGTAAACGCGTTCACCACAGGCGGCGGCTACGTGTATGTGCATCGCGGCCTGCTCGCGCACATGAACACCGAGGCCGAGCTCGCCTCCGTCCTCGGTCACGAGATCGGGCATGTCACGGCCCGGCATCCTGCAAAACGCCAGACACAGGGCATTTTCGCGTCGGTACTCGCCACCGGCGCCGCCATCGCCACGGGCTCGAGCGCCATTGCGCAGCTGGCCAACATCGGCGCTACCGCGTGGCTGCAGGGATATGGCCGTGAGAACGAGATGGAGGCCGACCGGCTCGGTCTCGAATATTCCGCGAAGAGCGGTTATCGCCCCGAGGCGATGGCCGAGACGTTCAAGGTGTTCAAGAACCAGGAGACGTTCGAACGCAATCGCGCGAAAGACGAAGGGCGTGAGCCGCGCATCTACCACGGAATCTTTTCCTCGCATCCCGCGCCGGATTCGCGCGTGATCCAGGCGGCAAAGGGTGCCGCGAATATCCAGGACGAGCCGGAGGGCGGCTGGATCGACAACCGCGAGCCGTATCTGAAGGCCATCGACGGGCTGCCATACGGCTCGAGCCGCGCGCAGGGCATCGTCCGGGACAACCGCTTCTATCACGCAGACATGCGGATCACGATGGCCTTCCCGAAGGGGTGGACCATCGAGAACCAGCGCGATCGTCTCCTTGCGTACACCAAGAACAAGGATTCGCTCATGCAGGTGACCATCGACCCGAAGCCCGCCAACAAGGGCCCGCGCGAGTTCCTGCTCGAGAAGCTGCGGGGCGGCAGCTTCGCGAAAGGTGAAGCGCTCGCGGTGAACGGCATGGACGGGTACGCGGTCATCACGCGCCATGGCTCGCCGCTCGATAGCGGCCAGGGACCCGTGCGCTGGGCGGTGCTGTATCGCGGCGACAACGCCTATGTGTTCGGTGCGGCCAGCCGTTCGGCAAGCGGCGGCATTCCGGCCGACGATGGTCTCTACCTGTCCGTCATCGAGACTGTGCGGGATCTGAAGACTTCCGAGTACCCGCTAGCCGAGCCGTATCGCCTCAAGGTCGTGCAAGTGACCGACAAGACGAAGCTTGCCGACTACGCCAAGAACGTTCCCGTCGAGAAGTATCAGAAGGAGGAGCTCGAGCTCCTGAACGGCCTCTATCCGAACCGCGCGCCGGAGCCGGGCAGCTACATAAAAATAGTCGAGTAGAGCGATTTTTCCGGCGCGCCCCGCGCGCGCCGGCGCCTTGATTCCGCTCAGCTGCCATGTAAGGCTCGCGTGACTTTTGCAAGAGTCCGCGAATGAGCGAAAAGAAACTCGAGCTCGTCGATCCGGGCGCGAGCCGGAAGGCGCAGCTCCCGGTGCGCACCGGCACCATCGGCCCTGCGGTGGCCGACATCGCCTCGATCTACAAGGACCACGGCGTCTTCACGTACGACCCCGGCTTCGGCGTCACGGCCTCGTGCGAGAGCAGGATCACGTACATCGACGGCGACGAGGGCGTGCTTCTCTACCGCGGCTATCCGGTGGAGCAGCTCGCAGAAAAGAGCACGTTCATGGAGGTTGCCTACCTCCTCCTGCACGGGGATCTGCCACACGCGAAGCAGCTCGAGGACTTCGTCGGCAACATCCGTTACCACACGATGCTCAACGAGACGTTGCTGCGATTTTTCAACGGCTTTCACCACAACGCTCACCCGATGGCCATGGTGTCGGCGGTGATCGCCTCGATGTCCGCGTTCTACCACGAGTCGATGGACATCCATAACCCGCGTCACCGGGAGATCTTCGCCCATCGCATGATCGCCAAGATCCCGACCATCGCGGCCGCGGCCCACAAGCACTCGCTCGGCCAGCCGTTCATTTATCCCCGCAACGATCTCGACTACTGCACCAACCTGCTGCACATGTTCTTCGCGGTGCCGTGCGAGCCGTACAAGGTCGATCCTGTCGCGGCGCAGGCGCTCGATCTGCTGTTCGTGCTGCACGCGGACCACGAGCAGAACGCAAGCACCTCCACGGTGCGCCTCGCCGGCAGCACGGGCGCGAACCCCTACGCGGCGATTTCCGCGGGTGTCTCGGCGCTGTGGGGACCGGCGCACGGCGGCGCGAACGAGGCGGTGCTCGCGATGCTCGAGCAGATCGGCAGCGTGGACAACATCCCGAAGTACCTCGCCATGGCGAGGGACAAATCGAGCCGCTTCCGCCTCATGGGCTTCGGACACCGGGTGTACAAGAATTTCGACCCGCGCGCGAAGATCATCCGTGCGATGTGCCACAAGGTGCTCGCGAAACTGGGGCGACCGGACAATCCGCTTCTCGATCTCGCGCTGCGGCTCGAGGAGATCGCGCTCAAGGACGAATACTTCGTCTCGCGCAAACTCTACCCCAACGTCGATTTCTACTCCGGCATCATCTACAGCGCGCTCGGGATTCCGCGCTCGATGTTCACGGTGATGTTCGCGATCGCGCGCACCGTTGGATGGGTGGCACACTGGCAGGAGATGATCTCCGACCCGAACATGCGCATCGGGCGACCGCGACAGCTCTACACGGGGCCGATGCGACGCGATTACGTCGCGCTCGCGAAGCGCGGCTGACGCCGCCCTCGGCTACTCGCGCGGCGTCACCAGCGTTTCGAGCTCGTCGATGTCAGCGCGGCGCATCGGTCTGCCGTCCACGGGACTCACCGGCGCCTGTCGGATGCCGTCGAGCGGAAACACCGTGGCTTCCACCGGCTGATCGGCGATCTCGAAGCGCACGCCGGGGTAGTTGAGGACGCGCTCCGCATTCATGCGCACGCGGCGCTCGGTGACCTCGTGCGGGATACGCTCGTCCATGAGCTTGATCGTCACGGACTCGGGACGATCGGCGAAGAGATGCAGCTGCACGTCGGAGTGCTCGGTCGCCGTGCCGGTGAGCACCGGGCCCACGAGGCGCGGCTCGAACTCCCGCAGCCGCCGCATCGCCTCGAGCGCGGCGACCCGCTGCGTATTCAGCATCTCGGCGTGCGACTCGCCTCCGAAGAGGCGCTGGTACTCTCCGAGCGCCGCCTCGATCTCGGTATTCTTCGGCAGCACGGCGCCGTCTTCGACGCCGAACCGCGCGGCCGCCTTGCGCTTGGCCGCGAGAAAGTCGCTGATGCCGTGCTCGGCCATGAGGCGCGCCGCTTCCCGCGCCAGTGCGAGCCGCAGGTTTTCGCTGCGTACGGGATTGTGCCTGCCCATCGTGCTCGCTCCTAGAAGAGCGGTTCGGCCGTCGCCTGATCGTCGGCCGTACCGGCGATGCCGCTCGTGTGCGCGAACTCATCGCTCGTCGGCATGTGATCCACCATGAAGGTCTCGAGAACCGCGTCGGGATTCTCCGCGCTCGCGAGCATGCCCGTCTCGGGCGAGATGCGCAGCTTCACGAGGCCGTCGGGCATCGGGCGCGGCTGCGGCGGCACGCCGCGCAGCGCCTCGCGCATGAAATGCACCCAGACGGGGACCGCGGTGCTCGAGCCTTCCTCGCCCTCGCCGAGGGAGCGTTCCTGGTCGAAGCCGACCCAGACGGTCGCCACCAGCGAGCGGTTGAAACCGTTGAACCACGCGTCCTTCGCGTCGTTGGTCGTTCCGGTCTTGCCGGCGAGATCGTCGCGGCCGAGCGCCATCGCGCGGCGGCCGGTGCCGCGCGTAATGACGTCGGCCATCATGTCGGTGATGAGATAGGCATTCTGCGCCGTGATCACGCGCTCCGCTGTCTGGTCGGCGGGCAATCTGCACTGGGTGCACACCACCTGGGGCGACGCGCGCCAGACCACCTGGCCGGCCGGATTCTCGATGCGGTCGATGAAATACGGCTGCACGCGATAGCCGCCGTTCGCGAACGTCGCGAAACCGGTGGCGACCTCGAGCGGCGTCGCCTGCAGCGTTCCGAGCGCCAGCGTCAGATCGCGCGGCATCGCAGCCTTCGGAAAGCCGAAGCGGCTGACGTAGTCGATCGAATACTCCGTGCCGAGCTCGCGCAGCAGCCGGATCGAGACGAGGTTCCGCGAACGCACCAGCGCCTCGCGCAGACGCGTCGGACCATGGAACTGACCGCCCGAATTCTCCGGCCGCCACACCGTTTCGGCGCCTGTCTCCTCGAGAACGACCGGCGCGTCCGGCAGGACGGACGCGGGTGTGAAGCCTTGCTCGAGTGCCGCGGAGTAGAAGAACGGCTTGAACGCTGATCCAGGCTGACGCCGTGCCTGGGTTACGCGGTTGTACTTGTTCGAGAAATAGTCGAAGCCGCCGACGAGCGCCGCGATGCCGCCGTCGTTGGGATCCACTGCCACGAGCGCACCCTGCGCCTCCGGCATCTGCGCAAGCTGCGCCTTGCCCTCACCGTCGGTCACCACGTGCACGACATCGCCCGGCGCGACGATCTCGCTCGCGCTGGCGGGCTCGACGTCGGGCTGCCCGGCCAGTTGCGGCTTGACCGCCCACGAGAGGCCGTCCCAGGCGATCTCCGCGAAGCCAGCGCCCTTCGCGTATACCTGCGCGCTCTTCTCGCCGAGCGACACGACGACCGCCGGGGTGAGCATTCCGATGCCGCCGTATTCGATCAGCGATGCCTCGAGTCGCTCCCCGGTGGGCACGCCCTCGAGCTCGATGCGACCCACCGCGCCGCGCCACCCGTGGCGCCGGTCGTATTCGACGAGTCCGATGCGCAGCGCGCGGTTCGCGGCGCTTTGCAGCCGGGCGTCGATCGTCGTGAAGACCTTGTACCCTTCCGACTCCGCGGCAGCTCCGAATCGTTCGCGAATCTCGAGCCGCGCCATCTCCGCCACGTACGGGGCTTCGACGTCGAAGAGCGGCGCGTGCGCGCTCGCGAGCACCTCTTCGCCCCGGGCCTCGCGCTCCGTCTCCGCATCGATGAAATCGAGCTCACGCATACGGCGCAGAACGTAGCCGCGGCGCACCTTCGCGAGCTGCGGGTTGGCGATCGGGTTGTAGCGCGACGGCGCTTTCGGGATCCCGGCGAGCGTCGCCGCCTCCGCGACGGTGATGTCGCCGAGCGGCTTGCCGAAGAAGGTCTCGCTCGCCGCGGCGACGCCGTAGGCGCGCTGGCCGAAAAAGATCACGTTCAGATACAGACCGAAGATCTGCTCCTTCGAGAATTCGCGCTCCATGCGGTAGGTGAGAAACGTCTCCTGCAGCTTGCGGCGCCAGGTCTTGTCCTGCGACAGGAACATGTTGCGGGCGGCCTGCATCGTGATCGTGCTTGCGCCCTGGGCCCGGTCGCCCGACACGAGATTCACGAGGAGCGCACGCAGCACGCCGACGAAGTCGACGCCGCTGTGCCGGAAGAAGCGATCGTCCTCCGCCGCGAGGAAGCTCTGCTTGACGACTTCCGGGATCTGCTCGTACGTGACCGGAAAGCGCCGCTGCTCGCCGATCTGGGCAATGATCTGTCCGCTGCGCGTGTAGACCCGCAGCGGCACCTGGAGCTCGACATTGCGCATCGCCTCGGCCGAGGGAAGCGAGGGCTCGATGAACACGTAGGCGCAGGTGACCGCATATGCGGCAAGAAGTGTGAGAGTGATCACACCCGCGCTGCTCCACCCGAGTATCCGAACGTGATTCCGTTTCACAGAACGTGACCCTATCTGCTTGCGCGGCCTGGGACCGCTATGCATAGTAGCCCGCGTTTATAGGGCAAACTCACCGAAAGGTGGGGACGCAAAGCTTCCGGTCTACGGGCGTCGAGCCTACGACAGCGGGGTTGCAGCCGAACACACCCTTGCGCGCAGGTTCGCACCCGGTCGGCTTTGCATCTCCAACGAGAGCTTTGGACAACGCGTTCTGTCACTCGTTGAGGCCGCGTGATCGTCTGCGCAGTTCCGTGTGCCGCGGTCGCACATTCCCTGCGTTTCGTGAGCGTTCTCACGTTCAATTTGACTTTGCACTGATATATATTCCATTCGTTTCTAACTCGGGGCGGGCGCTTTCTGGCGCAACCTAATGATAAGGCAACAGAATGTTCCTCTTTCAGCGTAAGTATCGCCCGCTGCTCGGTCTTGACATAACGACGTCGTCTGTAAAGCTCATCGAGCTTGCGATGGCTGGCGGCCAGTACCGGGTCGAAGCCTACGCGGCCGAGCCCACGCCTTCGAACGCCATCAATGAAAAGGCGATCGTCGATTCCGAAGCAGTTGGCGACGCCATCCGCCGCGCAGTCAAGCGCGCCGGCGCGAAGAGCGGCGAGGTCGCGATCGCGATCAGCGGCGATGCCGCGATCACCAAGGTCATACCAATGCCCCGTGCTCTGCGCGAGCGCGATCTCGAATCTCAGGTCGAGATGCAGGCGGACCAGTACATCCCGTTTCCGATGGACGAGGTGAGCTACGACTACGAAGTGCTCGGCCCGTCGGAGAAGGATCCGGATTCGAACGACGTGCTGCTCGTCGCGACGCGCACCGAGAATGTCGAGCAGCGGCAGGCCGCCGTGAAAGCGGCTGGTCTCACCGCCAAGATCGTCGATGTCGAGGCGTTCGCTCTCGAGAACGCCTGCAAGCTGATGACGCACCAGATGCCAGACGGGGGCATCGACCGAACGATCGCCGTGGTGGACTTCGGCGCGAGCAGCACCACCTTCAGCGTCCTGAGGAACCTGAAGGTGGTGTACACGCGCGACTTCGCGTTCGGCGGGCAGCAGCTCACCGAAGAGATCATGCGCACGTACGGCCTTTCGATGGAGGAAGCCGGGCGCGCCAAGAAAGAGGGCGGGCTGCCGGGCAACTACCAGTCGGAAGTGCTCGACCCGTTCATCGACGACATGACGCAGCAGGTCAGCCGCTCGCTGCAGTTCTATCTCGCGTCGGGCTCGGGCCGCGAGCAGCCGGAAAAGATCCTGGTCTGCGGCGGCTGCGCGAACATACTCGGCGTCGCCGACGTGATCGCGAGCCGCGTCGGCATCTCGGCGGAAAAGGGCGATCCGCTCGGCCAAATGAAGCTTTCATCGCGCGCCAAGGCTCAGGCGGTGCAGCGCGACGCCACTGCGCTGCTCACTGCCTGCGGCCTCGCACTCCGGAGTTTCGACTGACATGCCTCGAATAAACCTGCTTCCCTGGCGTGAAGAGCAACGCAAAGAGCGCAAGGTCGCATTCGGCATTGCGCTCGGCGCCGCCACCGTCGCCGCAGCCGTCGTCTGGTTCGGCGCATCCCTGATGTTCGGCTCGATGATCAGCGCGCAGCAGGCGCGCAACGAGCGCCTGCGCGGAGAGATCAAGACGCTCGACAAGCAGATCGAGGAGATCAACAACCTCGGGACCGCGAAGCAGAAGTTCATCTCGCGCATGGACATCATCGAGAAGCTGCAGCGGTCACGGCCGGAGATCGTGCATGTCTTCGACGAGATCGTGCGCACTCTGCCCGAAGGAACCTATCTCACCGGCGTCAAGCAGACCGAAAAACGCCTCAAATTCGACGGCGTGGCGCAGTCGAGCACGCGAGTGTCGGCCTTCATGCGCAACATCGACGCCTCGGAGTGGCTGAAGAATCCCGAGCTCGAGGTCGTGGAGACCAAGCAGGGACAGGCGCTCGGCTCGAGCTTCACGCTGTTCGCCGATCAGGTCACCACGATAGCCGATGACGAAGAGGGCGCAGGCGACGGCAAGCTCGTCGCGCGCCGGGGGGCAGGGCAATGACCATTCTCGATGAGCTGCGATCACTCGACCCGCAGGATCCGGGTCGCTGGCCGCTGCCGATTCGCGCCGGCGCGGTCGCGGGATGGTTTGCCGTGCTCAGCTTCGTGCTCGTGTACATGTTCGTCTGGGAGCGCCAGCGGCCCGAGCTGCAGCGCTTCGAGGCAGAAGAGCAGCAGCTGCGCGACGAGTTCCGTACCAAGCACGCGAAGGCGATCAATCTCGAGGTGTACAAGCAGCAGCTGAAGGACATCGAGCGCTCGTTCGGCGCGTTGCTCCGACAGCTCCCCGGCAAGACCGAGGTGCCGAACCTGCTGGTGGACATCTCGCAGACGGGCCTCGCCGCCGGCCTCGAGGAGAAGCTCTTCCAGCCCTCGCCCGAGCAGAGACGGGACTTCTACGCGGAGCTGCCCATCAAGATCCGCCTCTCGGGCAGCTATCACGAGTTCGGCGAGTTCGTGAGCGGCATCGCGGCGCTGCCGCGCATCGTCACGCTGCACAACATCGACATCAAACCCGATTCGAAGGACTCCTACGATCAGCTCACGCTCGATCTCACGGCGAAGACCTACCGCTACCTCGACGAAGAGGAGCTCGCGGCCGCCGAGGCCGAGCGCGCGAAGGAAGCGCAGCAGAATCGCCGTCCAGGGGCCTAGAGCGTAAAGAGTGCACAGATGGGGTGGTCTCGCAACATGAGCAAGAATCAAGGTTCACCGGTGCGCGCGGCGGTCGCATTGGCGCTCGTCGTGGCCGTTGCGGCATGCACCAGCGCGGACGACGACCTCGATCGCTTCATCAGCGACACGAAGAAGGAGCCCGGCAGCCGCATCGAGCCGCTGCCGGAGGTGAAGCCGTACCAGACCTTCGCGTATTCCGCAGCCTCGATGCGCTCGCCTTTCGTGCCCGGCGGTTCGGGCGCCGCGGGCGGGCCGAACGTCCGGCCGGACGTGAAGCGCAATCGCGAGTTCCTCGAACAGTTCTCGCTCGACACGTTGAGAATGGTCGGCACGCTCAGGCTGTCCGGTACGCATTTCGGCCTGGTGCAGACCAAAGACGGTCTCGTGCATCGCGTCGTGCCCGGCAACCACATGGGTCAGGCCGACGGCCGCGTCACCGAGGTCACCGGTTCAAAGATCAGCCTCATCGAGATCGTTCCCGATGGGCTCGGCGGATACATCGAGCGACCCGCCGCGCTCGCGTTGAACGAATAGCCGGAACGGCTTCAGGGAGTCAACAGGATGAAACGTCTCATCGCATTCGCGTGGCTCGCGTGCGCCGTCGGTGTACTCGCCGGCATGCCGCTGCAGGCCGCCGACGCTCAAAACAGGCTCGAGGCCATCGACGTGCAGACTCTGCCCGGTCAGGGGCTGCAGCTCACGATGCGTCTTTCCGGGGCTGCCCCCGAGCCCCTGTCATTCACCATCGACAACCCGGCGCGCATCAGCTTCGATCTGCCGAACACGACGCTCGCGCTGCCGTCGCGTCGCATCGACGTGCGGGCGGGCGGCCTCGACACGATCCTCGCGGCCGAAAGCAAGGACCGCACCAGGCTCGTGCTCAATCTCGACAAGCTCGTTCCGTACGAAACGCGCGTCCAGGGGAACAACATCATCGTGCTGCTCGGCGCCGAAGCCGGGTCGCAGGTCGCCGGCACGACCGGCGCCGCTGCCTCGCGGACCGCGGCGGCCGCTCCCTCGGCACCGCGCGCGATACGCAGCATCGACTTCCGCCGCGGCACCGACGGTGCCGGCCGGATCATCGTGAAGCTGAGCGATCCGCGCACCCCGATCAATCTTCGCCAGGTCGGCAATCAGGTCGTCGTCGATTTCGCCGGGGCGGAGCTGCCGAAGAACCTGATGCGCCGCTACGACGCGACGGACTTCGGTACGCCGGTCACGGGCTTCGACGCGCAGCGCGCGGGCGACGGCTCGCGCATCGTCATCAACGCGTCCGGTGAGTACGAGCAGCTCGCGTACCAGTCCGACGACCAGTACGTCGTCGAGATCCAGCCGATGCGTAAAGTGCAGGCCGCGCAGGACGACAAGCGCGTATACACCGGGGAGCGGCTCACGCTGAATTTCCAGGACATCGAGACGCGCGCCGTGCTGCAGCTGCTCGCGGACGCGAGCGGCCAGAACATCGTCGTTTCCGACTCGGTCTCGGGCAGCGTCACGCTGCGCCTGCAGAACGTGCCGTGGGACCAGGCGCTCGACATCGTGCTGCGCACGAAGGGACTCGATCAGAGGAAGCAGGACAACGTCATCATCGTCGCGCCTCAGGACGAGCTGGCCGCACGCGAGAAGGCCGATCTCGCCGCGAAGAAGGACATCTCCGAGCTCGCGCCGCTGCGCTCCGAGTTCCTCCAGGTCAACTACGCGAAGGCCGCCGACATGGCCGAGCTCGTCAAGTCGCAGGGCGGCTCGCTGCTCTCGAGCCGCGGCAACGTCGCGGTCGACGAGCGCACGAACACGCTGCTTCTGCAGGATACGTCCGACAAGCTCGCGGAAATCCGCCGGCTCGTCGCGACGCTCGACATCCCCGTTCGGCAGGTACTCATCGAGGCGCGCATCGTCATCGTCAACGACGACTTCACGCGCGAGCTGGGCGTGCGCGCCGGCTACACCGGCATCGAGCAGAACGGCAACGATCTGATTCTCGCGAGCGGTTCGGCCGCAGGCGCAGACACCATGCTCTCGTCCGCGCTCGACAACATTGCCGCCACGGGCATACCGACCCCGATCGAGGTACCGGTCGGCGCGGGCGCGTCGAACCGCTACAACGTCAATCTGCCGGTGACGAATGCCGCCGGCCGGATCGCGCTGGCCGTGCTCGGCTCGGACTACATCGTCGATCTCGAGCTCTCGGCCGCGCAGGCGGAAGGCCGTGGCGAGATCGTTTCCTCGCCGCGCGTCATCACGGCGAACCAGAAGGAAGCGAGCATCGAGCAGGGCGTCGAGATTCCGTATCAGGAATCCGCATCGAGCGGCGCGACCACGATTTCGTTCAAGAAGGCGGTGCTGGCGCTCAAGGTGACGCCGCAGATTACGCCCGACAACCGCATCATTCTCGATCTCAACGTGAAGAAGGACAGCATCGGCCAGGTGATCGTCACCTCAGGCGGCGTCAACGTGCCGTCGATCGACACGCGCGAGATCAGCACCCAGGTATTGGTCAACGACGGCCAGACCGTCGTGCTCGGCGGCATCCTCGAGACCGAACGCCGCGACGACCAGACGAAAGTGCCCTACCTCGGTGACGTTCCGTTTCTCGGCCGCCTGTTCAAGACCACCCGCAAGTCCAACAACAAGGACGAGCTGCTGATCTTCGTCACGCCGAAGATCCTGCGCGAAGGCGTCAACGTCTTCTGATTCTCCTCAACATCGCCCGGCCGCTCCTCGCGGAGCAGCCGGGCGATCTCGAACGCGAGCTGCGGCCATTTGACAGAAGACCCCGCCGTTCGTCGGGCCGTTCGTCGGATAGGCGACGTTTCGGGGGTCCCGTGTGAACGTTGTCGCGCTTCGCGCCGATCCATTGGCGCCTCCGTCACACCGCGATCTCCCGCGCGTGAATAGCATGAATCGCACTTTTCGGAATTGGAGAAGGCGACCGTGCGATACCGAGGCTGCAAAAGGCAGGCGGGATTCACACTGACCGAGCTGATGACGACGCTCGCCGTCGTCGCGATCGTTCTCAGCGCGGGCGTGCCGGGTTTTCGTGAGTTCATATCGGATAACCGGCGCGCCGCACAGACGAACTACATGCTTTCGGCGTTCGCGCGCGCGCGCAGCGAAGCGATGCGCACCTCGCGCATCGTATCCGTGTGCCCGAGCACGGACGGCGCGGCCTGCACCGCCGGCGGGGCGGGCTGGCAGGGCGGGTTCATCGTGTTCGCGAACAGCGACGGCGCGAACCTCAACACCGTTAATGCCGGCGACGAGATCCTCGAGACCTACGCGGCTCTCAGCGGCAACTTCACGTTGCGCGCCTCGGGCGCGGTCACGGACTTCGTGGCGTTCCGGCCGACGGGCGTGCCGGTGACGGGCGGCGAGTTCGCCTGGTGCGACTCGCGCGGGGCGGCCTTCGGACGCGCCGTCATCGTGCGGCCTTCGGGAAGCTCTTCGGTCAGCAAGACGAACGCCGCCGGAGGGGCACTGTCATGCACGCCATGAGCTGCCGTCGTACCGCCGGATTTTCGCTCGTCGAGGTGCTGGTCGCATTGCTCGTTCTGTCGGTCGGAGCGCTCGGAGTCGCGAACCTGCAGATGGTGGGGATTTACGCCAACGGTGCGGGCAATCAGCGCGCACAGGCGACGCTGCTGGCTAACGATCTGGTCGACCGTATTCGGGCGAATCGCGCCGGCGCCCTTGCAGGTGAATACGACATCGCCGCCAATGTTGCAACGCCGGCCGACCCGGGCTGCCTCGGCGCGGCCGCGAACTGCACGCCCGCGCAGCAGGCCGACGCCGATCTCGCCACGTGGCGAGCGACGCTTGCAAACGTTCTCACGCTCGCGACCGGCGCCGCCGCCGTCGCCAATCCGGCCGGTCCGACGCCGAGCGTGACCGTGACGGTCACCTGGCTCGCGGCAGGCACCGGCGGAACGCGCGCCGCTAACGCTAACGACTCCAGCTCGGTTCTTACCGTAACGGCGGGCCTATGAAGCGCGCGAACGGTTTCTCGCTCGTCGAGCTCATGGTCGCCATGGCCATCGGTTCGATCCTCGTCATCGGTGCATCGCTCGTATTCGAAGTGAATCGCGCCACGTACGTGCGGCAGACCGCGGTCGGCGGCCTGCAGACCGAAGCACGCTACGCGATGGAGCTGCTCGGTCGCGAGCTTCGCGAAACAGGCTTCCGGCGCATGAACTGGACGGTGGGCCCGATTCCGAACGCGCTCGCCGCGACGAACAACACGACCGGCGCCGTGGACGGATCGGGACCGGACCAGCTGCAGGTGCGTTACGCGGGCCTCGCCGACTGCGCGGGCGCGCCTCTCGCGGCCGGCGCGTTCGTGGTCAACACCTTCGCGCTCGTTGGCAACCAGCTCCGATGCAATGCGACTCCGCTGGTCGAAGGTGTCGAGGATTTTCAGGTGTTCTTCGGTGAGGACACCGACGGCGATGGCGTCGCGAATCGCACCGTTGCTCCCGGCACCGCCGGCTTCAACCCGCGACGCGCGGTGTTCGTGCGCGTGCATCTCCTGATGCTAAGCGAAGTGACCAGCGTCGTGAATCCGAGGCCGCAGACGTACTTCTATTCCGCCGCCAACGCAGGAGTTGGCGCAGCGCGCACGGTGGCCGACGGCCGCGTGCGACGCGAGTACGTGACCACCATTGCCATTCGCAATCTGATCTGAGGCGAGCACGTGAAGACGCTGTCAAGATTCCAGAGGCCGGTGCGCAACGCGCAGCGCGGCGCCGCGCTGTTCGTCGCGCTCATCATGCTGCTCGTGCTCACGCTGATCGGCGTGGCGGTCGTGCGGTCCTCCGGAACGCAGATCGCGGCAAGCGCGAACACACAGCTCGCCGCGGAAGCCCTCACCGGCGCCGAAAACTCAGCGCTGACTGCGGAGCGACGGATTCTCACGGCGTACAACGGCGTTCCGACGTTCGACTTCGATGTCGTCGGAAACGACGGCCTGTACAACGTCGGCGGCGTAAACGTCACGACCACCAACTGGAACGCGATCAATCACGAGGTGGAGGGCGACTCGCGTTACGTCGTCGAGTACCTCGGCCCTGCGCCAGCGCCGGCCGGATCGCTCGTCGTCGGCGCCGGGGGTGTGTCCGAGAAGCGCTATCTGTTTCGCACTACCGGTCGCGGCGCCTCGAGCAAAGGCAGCGTACGCGTCGTTCAGACGATCGTAGCGACCGCGGAGTGACGCAGGAATTCATTCAACCTTTGAGAGTGTCATGAGAAAGGTACCGCGACCCATCATCCAGCTCACCGGCCTCGGCAGTGCCGTCGTCGTCGGCGTATTGTTCGCCGCCGCAAGCTTCGTGCCGACCCAGCAGCCGTACGGTTGGGTGGCACCCGCTACGGTGACGTCGTCCAACGTCAGCTCCGGGCAGGAGGTGTCGTTCGCGCCGACCTTCGAGACGACCACTTGGGGCGGCGATATCGTCGCCCAAGGCGTCACCACCACGGGCCAGCTCTCCGGCACGGTGCTGTGGAAAGCCTCCGCAGTGCTGCCCGCGCCGGACAGCCGCTACATCTTCACGACCGATGGCGCTGGAGCTGTCGTTCCGTTCCGCACGACTCCGGCGCCCGCGGGCCTGAGTCCCACGCAGCTCGCCTCGTTCTGGAGCCCGGGCGCTGTCGACTACCTGCGCGGCGTGCGCACGGGCGAGGGCGCTGCGTATCGCAAGCGCACGAGCCTGATCGGCGACATCATCCATTCGAACCCGGCGTACGTCGGCAAGGCGCGTGCAGGTTATATCTTCGACGGTTATCCGAGTTTCGCCGCCGCGCAGGCAAGTCGGCCCGGGCGCGTGTACGTCGGCGCGAACGACGGCATGGTGCACGCCTTCGACGCGACCACGGGCGTGGAAACCTTCGCCTTCATCCCGACCAAGCTCATCGATTCGGTCGACGAGACCGCGCGCACCACTTACACGCATCGCTACTACGTCGACGGAATGCTGACGAGCGAGGATGCGTACATCAGCAAGGGCAGCATGCAGTGGCGCACGCTGCTCGTCGGCGGTCTCGGCGCCGGCGGCAGGACGATCTTCGCTCTCGACGTCACGTCCGCCGCTCCGATCGCGAGCGAAGGCCCCGCGGGCGCCGGCAGTCGCTACCTGTGGGAGTTCACCGACTCCTCATCAGGCGCGGCGAATCTCGGCTACACGTACGGCCGGCCTTCGATCGTTCGCTTGAACACCGGTCAGTGGGCCGTGGTCGTCGGCAACGGGTACCTCAGTGCCGCCGGCAAGGCTTCGCTCTTTCTCCTGAACGCGTCGGACGGGTCGGTCATCAAGGAAATCGTCGTGAACTCGGCTTCGGGTGGCACGAACAACGGCTTGAGCTCGCCGTCGCTGATCGACACCAACGGCGATCTCAAGGTCGACTACGCCTATGCGGGCGACCTCAACGGCAATCTCTGGAAGTTCGATCTGTCCTCGCCGATCAGCGGCAACTGGGACGTCGCCTACGGCGTGAACAAGGATCAGCCGCTGTTCCGGACGCACGCGGACGCGTCCGCAGTGCGCGCTCCGATCACGACGGCTCCCGATGTCGGCGTTCATCCGGAAGGCGGGGTTCTCGTGTACGTCGGTACAGGCCGTCTGTTCGCGTCGGCCGAATCGACCGACCTTTCGACCAACTACGTGTACGGGATCTGGGACAAACCCAACCTGCCGAACAGCAGTGTGCCGGTCGCGACCAGCTCGCTGCTACCGCAGACTCTGTACAAGGCCGTGCACCAGAACGGCTCGAACGTTCGGGTGGCCTCGAACAACCAGCCGAACTGGAACACGGCCCTCGGGTGGTACATGCCGCTCCTCGTCGACGCGCCCAGCGCTGCGGACCAAGGCGAGCGCGTGCTGCAGGACATCGTCCTTCGCGACGCTCGTGTGCAGTTCATCAGCAACAACCCCTCGGTCCCGAAGGGCGAAAACTGGTTCATCCAGCTCGACGCGATCACGGGTGGCGCACCCGACCGCACGATCCTGGACATCACCAACGATCTTGCGCTGTCGGTGGCCGACAACGTCGACCGTCTCGCCGGCACCGTCGAGGACGTACCCGAGGACCGTGTGGTGGCGCGCTATGCCGGCTTCGGTCTTGCGTCGCGACCGACCGTGGTTTCGGTGGGTGCGCAGGGCGACACGGCCGTGCTCAACACGATCTATATCGTCGACCCGGTGCCGCCGCCGCCCGCCGATCCCGCCGACCCCGGCGTTCTGGGCGGCCACTTCGACCTCGATACATCGAGCATCTGGTACGACTTCAACAAAGGTATCACCGACAAGCACGTGCACGAGTGGGACGACAAGACCGGTCTCACCGAAATTAATCTCGGCGCGGACGGCAGCCAGATTCCTGGCGACCCCGGCTTCCGTGAGATTAAGCAGAACATCACAGGCTCGAAGAAATTCATCATCGTCGTCGGCAACGCCCCGTACTCGTGGGACGGCGTGCTCTCGAGCAACGGCACGCCTACCAAGGTCGTCGAGTACGACAAGATGCAGCGCAAGCATTTCATCGACGGTCCGGCTGCGCTGCAGAAGCTGACGGTGTACTCGTTCAATCCGACGGCTGCGGACCTGGCTGCCGGCGTCGTGCAGATGACCGATCTGCGTTTGACATTCAGCCCTTACGCGATTCTCAAGGGCGGCATCATTCCGACCCAGACGGGCTGCGTTCGCAGGAACACGCCGGGCGCCCAACAGGAATACCGTAATGGTGCATTGATCGTGCAGGCGGTTGATGCAACCAGCTGGGATGGGACCTTCTCGTACAACTCCGCTAGCAAGGTCTACACCATAGGCCCTGTTGGCGCGGTGGGCGCGGTGAAGGCCGATGTGAGCGCCAGCAAGAACGTGGTCTACGCAACCAAGGGTTTGCTGTGGGAGACCTCAGTGTTCTGGCACTGGACAGGCCCCTGCTACGGGGCGGCGGGTTACAACACCGCCTATAAGGCCGTGACCGGCATCGACTTCAACACTCTGGTTGATGCGCAGGGCGACGGCACCAAAGGCACCGACGCAGGCACGCCCGGCGATCCTGGCGTCGGCACTCCCGGGGTCGCCGTTCAGCAGGTCGTCGCTACCCGGCAGGCGGGGACCCGTCGCACGGGCCGCCTGTACTGGCACGAAGAGGTTCTGGATCGATGAGTCGGATCGAGGGGGTCGGCGCGCGTGGCGCATCGCGCGGTTACACGCTGATCGAGGTCACGATCGCGATCGCGATTGCTGCGCTCCTCAGCGCGCTGGCGGTATCCGCTTACGCTAATGAGGCGCGCAAGTCACGGCGCCAGGATGCGCTCAATGCGCTCGCCTCGATCTCGAACGCCCAGCAGCAGTTCTACATGAATCGTGCGGTGAACCCCGCGGCTCGCACGTACACCACGAACGTGGCCGAGCTCGGTTTGGCGCTGCCGGTCGTCGGCGGCGCCACACGATCTAGCGACGGCCATTACACGGTTACCGTGGCCGCGTGCGCGGGGCTCGCGATCACCGAGTGCTTCGTGGCGACGGCTACTGCGGTGGCAGGCGGAGCGCAGGCGGGCGATACGGCCTGCCAGGTTATTTCCGTGGACTCGCGCGGGCGAAAGACACCCGCCGTCGGCGGCTGCTGGTAAAGCGCAGTCGATCCGGAAAGACTGATCGATCACGCGGCCGCCCTCGGGCGGCCGCTTTCTTTTGTATGCTCATTGCCGGCCATGCTCGGCAAGCGGAATATTTTCCTGATCGGTCCGATGGGCTCGGGCAAGACCGCCGTGGGCAAGCATCTGGCCCGGGCGGTCGCCGCGCCGTTCGAGGACAGCGATACCGAGATCGAACGGAGAACGGGCGTCGACATCTCGTACATCTTCGAAAGGGAAGGCGAAGCGGGATTCCGCCAGCGAGAGCGCGAAGCGATTGAGGCACTGACCCAGGTCGAACCGATAGTCCTCGCCACCGGCGGCGGCGCGGTGCTGCTGCCTGAAAACCGCCGCTGCCTCGCGAGCCGCGGCTGCGTCGTTTATCTCGAGACGTCCGTTGCCCAGCAAGTGCACCGCGTGCGCCACGGGAAGCACCGTCCGCTCATCGCCGATGCGGATCCGAAGACGAGGCTCGCGCAGCTCATGCAGCACCGTGCTCCGCTCTACGCCGAGATCGCGGACGTCACCGTGGCTACCGACGGCCGCCGCGTTCAGAGCGTGGCCGAGGAGATCTTGCGCAAGCTCGGGCTAGCGCCGCACGCGTCCTGAGCGCACGTATACTCGCGACAGATTTCGACGGCGGCCGGACGTGGAAACCTTTCAGGTCGAGTTCCCCGAGCGCTCCTATCCGATTCTGATCGGGCCGGATCTGCTCGCCCACAAGGCTCTTTTCGAGCAGCACGTTTCCGCGCGCGACGTCCTGCTCGTATCGAACACGACGGTCGCGCCCCTGTATGGCGGCCAGGTCGTCAAGGCGCTGCAACCGCGGCGCGTCGTCGAAGTGCTGCTGCCCGACGGTGAAGTGCACAAGACACTTCCGAACGTCGCGAGAATCCTCGATGTGCTCGTCGCGAACGCCTTCGCCCGCGACTGCGCGATCGTCGCACTCGGCGGCGGCGTCGTCGGAGACATGGCGGGCTTTGCGGCCGCGTGCTACCAGCGCGGCGTCTCGTGCATTCATGCGCCGACCACGCTGCTCGCGCAGGTGGACTCCTCGGTGGGCGGCAAGACCGGCGTCAATCACGCGGGCGGCAAGAATCTGATCGGCGCATTTCACCAGCCGGTCGCCGTCATCGCGGATACCGCTACCCTCGCCACGCTGCCCGAGCGCGAGCTGCGCGCCGGACTGGCCGAAGTGGTGAAGTACGGCCTCATCTGCGACGCCGATTTCTTCGCCTGGCTCGAGTCCAACATCGAAACCCTGCTTGCGCGGCAAGCGGGTGCGCTCACCTACGCGATTCGCCGCTCATGCGAGATCAAGGCCGCGATCGTGAAGCGCGATGAGCGCGAGCAGGGCGATCGCGCGCTCCTGAATCTGGGGCACACCTTCGCGCACGCCATCGAATCCGCGACGGGCTACCGCGCCTGGC
Source organism: Gammaproteobacteria bacterium (assembly GCA_052389755.1). Classification (GTDB taxonomy): domain Bacteria; phylum Pseudomonadota; class Gammaproteobacteria; order Steroidobacterales; family Steroidobacteraceae; genus JBQTHP01. The sequence goes on along the minus strand of JBQTHP010000017.1, from coordinate 19,335 downwards.
TGCATGGCGAGGCGGTCGGTGCGGGACTCATGATGGCGGCAACGATGTCGAACGAAGCAGGCATGCTCGCCGCCGCGGACCTCGCTCGTGTGCGGGCATTGCTCGAGCGCGCGGGGTTCACACTTGCAGCGCGCGACGTCGCGGGCGCCGATGCGATCGCGTACATGAGGATCGACAAGAAGGTGCGTGCGGGCCGCTTGCGGTTCGTATTGCTGCGGCGTATCGGCGATGCTTACGTGACTGTGGACTACCCCGACGGAGCGCTCAAGCGCACGCTGGACCTACACTTCGCGTGAGACGAGTGCGTCAGACAACGGGCACATTTGCCACCGCGCTTGCGGCCTATGCCGCGCACGAAGAGCGATCGCGCGGCCGTCGCCATCCCGAAGAGAAGCCGCAGTACCGCACCGAGTTCCAGCGCGACCGCGATCGCATCATTCACTCGAACGCCTTCAGGAGACTCGTCTACAAGACGCAGGTTTTCGTCAACCACGAGGGAGATCTGTACCGGACGCGCGTCACGCACTCGATCGAAGTGGCGCAGATCGCGCGCTCGATCGCAAGGGCGCTGCGGCTCAACGAAACGCTGACGGAAGCGATATCCCTGGCACACGATCTGGGCCACACGGCGTTCGGACACGCGGGCCAGGAAGCGCTCAACGCCTGCATGCGCAAGTACGGAGGCTTCGAGCACAACCTGCAGTCCCTGCGCGTGGTGGAGGAGCTCGAAGAGCGCTACGCCGAGTTCCCGGGGCTCAATCTGACTTTCGAATGCCGCGAAGGGATCCTCAAGCACTGCTCGCTGCGCAACGCGCGTCTGCTCGGAGAGCTCGGCGAGCGCTTCATTCGTCGAGAGCAACCCAGCCTCGAGGCGCAGGTGGCCAACCTCGCCGACGAGATCGCCTACAACAACCACGACGTCGACGACGGCGTGCGCGCCGGCCTGATCGACGCGGCGGATCTGCGCGAGTCCGCGTTGTTCCGCCGCGAGCATGACTCCGTGCGCCAGCGCTATCCGGGAATGAACGATCGCCGGGTAGTGCACGAGACCATCCGGCGGATGATCAACCTCGTGGTCGTGGATCTGATCGAGACGACCCAGGCGCGGCTCGACGAGGCGAAGCCTCAGGATATCGATGATGTGCGGAAACGGTCCCGACCGCTCGTCGCGCTGAGTGACGGCGTAGGGCGCGCACACCTCGAGCTGAAGGAGTTTCTTCGCGAGCGCGTCTACCGCCACTTCAAGGTGCTGCGGATGACGGCGAAGGCACGCCGTGTACTGCAGGAACTATTCGATGCGTTTTTCGACGACGTACGACTCATGCCGCCCGAGCATCGCGACGTCGCAACCCGCGCCGAGCGAGCTCAGGGCATCTCAGGGCGCGCGCGAGCGGTCGCAGACTACGTTGCCGGGATGACTGATCGCTATGCGATCCTCGAGCACCGCAGGCTGTTTGAGCCGGGGGAGAGGACGTAAGTAGGTGTTTACGGAACCACGGACATCGCAAGGCGTTCGATGACGCTTACGATGAGCAAATATGTCAACGATCATCCAAAAGCATCTTATTCATGCGTTTCGAAAGGTGTTGCAGCCGCTCGTAAAGCTGCTCGTCCGAGCCGGTGTCGGCTACGGCGAATTTTCTGACTTGGCCAAGGCTGTTTTTGTTGAATGCGCACTACGTGACGGTCTAGGAGTCGTGACTCGGCCGACGAGGGCACGCGTCGCCGCTGTGACCGGCGTACCCCGACGTGACGTTGATCGGGTTATCGACACGGACGGCAGTTCGCTAAGAGTGTCGCCTTCAGTCGGTGGCACGATGGTCGAGGTCCTTCAGAAGTGGCACTCCGACCCCCGGTACACCGGACCGTACGGCATACCGCTTGAGCTCGAGTTCCAAGCGTCAGCCGGCGAGCGGTCCTTTATCGACTTGGTATCGCTCGTCGCGCCCGCGGCCGACCCGAAAGAGATTCTGGACGAGCTGCTCCGTGTCGGATCAGTCGCATACTCGGGTGAAAGTCATTTGCGAGCTGTCTCGCGCTACTTCATGACGCCATTGGGAATGTCGTCCGAACAGCTCGAGTACTTCATCAATACTCTCACCCGCCTTGGGCAGACACTCGAGTTCAATATGGACCCTACCGGTACCGCAAAGCGCCTCGAGCGCTTCGTGGTTGCTGACAGAGGGCTGCCGGTCGACGCCCTCGCGAAATTCGAGGAGTACGTTCGTCAGCAGTCTTCCGCCTTCCTGCTCGATCTGGATAACTGGCTCTCACCGTACGGGTCGGACCAAGTGAACGGCTCCGCTGAGCGGTTGCAAACGGGCGTCCATGTCTTCATGTATGTCGAGCAAAATCAACAGGTAACACCGCTTCAGAACCTAGTAGAAGAACCCACTGGCGACATTCGCCGATAGGACACTCGCCAATAGGTGGGAAGGCGTCTCCCCTTTTCCCTGACACGCCAAGCGGCCCGTTGCAAGGTACAAAACTGTGGCGACCGTCACATTTCTCTGCTAGCGTTAAGTAACATAGAGTTAAGTAAAAACGTTCGCCTGGTTTAGGTGCGCGCCGCGAGGGGGGGAATCGTGGAGACGCTTGGGGCAAACCGGCGTTGCTTGGTCGACTGGGCCGCGGCGCTAGTGCCAATTGCGTATGTTTTCGCGGTGACGACATCGCAAGCCGCGCCGGTTGCGGTCGGCGCCATTGACCAAGTCGATCGGTCTAACGCGACGATCACCGTTCTCGGTCAAAAATTTCCACTGACGGACGCTTCGATAGTTCTGAACAGTCAGGACGGATCCGCGCCTCAGCGTCGCGGGATATTTGTCGGACAGCTTGTCTGGATTGATGCTGAGGTTTCCGCCGACGGCAAATCCAAGCATACGGTTTACTCCTTGCCGGAGCGCTACACGGAGGGCAGCACCCAAGTGTTTGTCGCCGGCGCTGTTTCAGCGGTAACGAACGCTGGAACGCTCCGAGTCGGTGGCTTAACAGTCGATTTCACCTCTGCGCTGTCGCGCGGAGCATTCGAAGTGTCTGCGGGCGATTGGGTCGAGCTGTTCGGAACGCAGCCAGCTCGAAACGGACTGCTTCTGGCAGACACCGTAAAGATTGTTCGAGGAGTTGGCGGCAGCGGCACGCTCGGAGTTGGCGGCAGCGGCACGCTTGGAGTTGGCGGCAGCGGCACGCTCGGAGTTGGCGGCAGCGGCACGCTTGGAGTTGGCGGCAGCGGTATTCAGTAATCTGCCCAGCAATCGCGACACCGAAAGGGCCCTGTGGGGCCCTTTTCCGTTTCGGGGACTGGGCCCGATCGTTCGCGCGAATCGTGTCTGCTCGGCTGCGCAACGCGCGTGGGCTAGTCGCCGAAGCGCGAACATCGTGCGGCGGCGAATTTGCGGGCTTAATGGCCCGAATTGCCCCTTGCGTTGACATCCAGTTTCCTGCGACACCGCCGATCGTGGCACGTCGATAGCCGATTAACGTATCGCTATCTTCCACCTTGAGCGCAACCAACACCGTGCTCGCGAAGAGAGGTTCAAGAATGAAACGGATGCATATTCCGCTGGCAGGCGCGACGAAATTTGACGAAAAGAGCGCTACGTCACTGTTGTTTCCGATTGCGACGTTCTTTCGTAGCGCGGGCCTCAGCGCGACCGCGGCCGAACGAAGTTTCGATCGTGCCATGAGACGTGCCGCGCGGCTTCGAACCCCAAGGACCATGGAGAACATCGGACATAGCACCGTATACGCGGACGTAGTGGCGCGTTGGCGGCGCGATGCGCGTTTTCTCGATCGCGCTGGATCTCCGAGAGATCTTCCCCTCGCGGGGCGCAACGGTTTCGCTGCGCTGGTTCAGAGCATCGGCGCTCGACTGTCAGCTAAGCCAATGTTGGCTGTCCTGTCCCGTTACGGCAACGTCAAGAAATTGAGCGATGGAAAATACAGGCTCATTAATCCGTTCTTTTTCATCACGTCGCCGAGTGCGATGGCATTTGAGCCCATGGCGTCGTTCTTATGCGATGTGACATCCACCTTCAACCAGATAGTCCGTAGATCGGCGAGCTCGCGTGAACCGAAACTGTTCTGGCGTAAGGTCGAAAGTGTGTCGGTGCCGAACCGAGCGATTGATGAGTTCATCACGTTCATTGGTCATCGTAGCCTCACATTCCTTGAGGAGATTGACGATTGGCTCGAAGCGCACGCGGGCGACAGTCACTCCCGTGTTCCACGCAGGCGGGTTGGGCTGGGGCTGTTCTCTATTTATTCAGAGCCCGAGGCGTCGCTCACTGACGGGCGCTCGTGACACCGATTTAGATTGCGAATGCCACCTGCCCAGCGCATGAGCGGCCGTCTGAAGGCCATTACTTCATCTGATCGGCTGCTCGTAGCAATGCTACTGCCGATAGCGCGACTTCTGTTGCGCCACGGTATCGGTATAGGTGACTTCTTTCAGGCGGCCAAACAGTCTTACGTTGAAGCAGCCATCGCGGAAGTTACGCCAGTGGGGCGCAAACCGAACGTGTCTCGCCTTTCGGTGGTAACTGGGCTCACGCGAAAGGATGCAGCCGCGCTCGTCCGCGCGCGACAGAGCAAGAAACCGTACGCGATCAAGCGCAGCATGCAGCAGCGAGCACTGAGAGTTCTGCAAGGCTGGCGGTTGGATCCACGATTCATTTCCAAGAACGGCAAACCAGCTGAGCTACCTTTCTCTGCAGGTGCCGAGAGTTTCGTGGCACTCGTGCGAAAGTACGGCGGCGATGTAACTCCGGTAGCTGTCTGGCGGGAGCTAGAGCGAATGCGGGCAGTTGTCCGGACGAGGACCGGGTGTCTGCGAATCGCATCCTCTGTTTTACGGCGAAGTCCAAACCCAGAGTTCGTCGAAGTCGCTCAGCTGCTACAGGACTTTGCGGAGTCAGTCACGGATCGCGGGCGCGCTGATCGGCCACCAATCTTCCGAGGATTCCGCGAAGCGCGCCTCGACTCGCCTGATCAAGTCGCTCTCTTCAAGCGAACGTTCGCGCGGCGAGGTGTGGCGCTATTGGATAGCGTGGCCGAATGGATCGCGAGTCAGAACGCGAGCCATCCAACGGGGACCGGGACCTCGGACCAAAAAACCAGCGTCGGACTAGGAGTATATGTAGTCGAGAAATTTGATCAAGCGACCCGACCTCGGCAAGAGCGCGGGCGGTAGCGAGGGACGGCCGCCCGCGAGCGCTCTGACCTGTTCTGCTCAAGATCGCGGCAACTCTTCCCTCAACGCGCGTCGCAAGATCTTCCCTACGTTCGTCTTTGGTAATTCAGTCTTGAAGTAGACCCGCTTCGGTACCTTGTACCCCGTCAGCGACTTGCGGGTGTGATCGATCACGTCTTTCTCCGTGAGATTCGGATCTTTACGCACGACGAACAGCGCGACGACTTCGCCGGACCGTTCATCGGGTTGTGCGACCGCTGCAACTTCAAGCACGCCCGGATGGGCCGCCGCGACGCTTTCGACTTCGTTGGGATAAACGTTGAAGCCGGAAACCAGGATCATGTCCTTCTTCCGATCCTCGATGTACACGAAGCCGTTCGCGTCCATGCGGCCGATATCGCCGGTGCGGAGCCAGCCGTCGGGCAGCATCACTTTTTCGGTCTCGTCGGGGCGGTTCCAATAGCCGCGCATCACCTGCGGGCCGCGCACGCAGATCTCGCCGATCTCGCCGATTGTGAGGGCGCGGCCGTCATCGTCGCGAATCGAGATCTCGGTCGAGGAGACGGGCAGTCCGATCGAGCCGTTGAAATCCGTACCGCGCAGGGGATTCATCGCTGCGATCGGTGACGTCTCGGTGAGTCCCCAGCCCTGGCTCAGAACGCAGCCGGTCATCTTCTTCCAGCGTTCTGCGACCGCGCCCTGCACGGCCATGCCGCCTCCCACCGTTCCGTGCAGCTTGCTCCAATCCACGGCGTCGAAGCCGGGCGTATTCATGAGCGCGTTGAAGAGCGTGTTTACCCCCATGAAGAAGTTGGGTGGGTCGTGTTTCAGCTCTCTCAGGAAAGCGGCGAAGTCGCGTGGATTCACGATGAGAATTCCGCGCGCCCCGATCGTCATGAAGAGCAGCAGGTTCGCGGTCAGAGAAAAGATGTGGTACAGCGGCAGCGCGATCACGTACGTGCTGCCTGCCGTGAGTCCGCCCTGGAACCAGGCGCGTCCCTGGAGCACGTTCGCGACCATATTGCCATGCGTGAGGACGGCGCCTTTCGATACGCCGGTGGTGCCGCCGGTGTACTGCAGAAACGCGATGTCCTCGTGCGTGACGTCCACGGGGTCGAGCGCAAGTCCGCGGCCCGAAATCACTACGGACCTGAAATCGAGCGCGCCCTCGATGCGCCACGCCGGCACCTGCTTGCGGCGGTGGCGCACGACATAGTTCACGATCCATGACTTCGGAAATCTGAGGAAGTCGCCGACCGCAGTCACCAGCACGCGCTTCACCTTCGTGCGCGCCAAAACCTCCTGCAGCACGCCCGCGAAGTTCTCGAGTATCACGATCGTCGTCGCGCCGGCGTCGGTGAGCTGATGTTCGAGCTCGCGTGCGGTGTAGAGGGGATTGGTGTTCACGATCGTGAGGCCGGCGCGCAGCGCGCCGAGCATGGCGATCGGATACTGCAGGACGTTCGGCAGCATGATCGCGATGCGATCTCCCTTGCGCAGGCCCGCGGTCTTCTGCAGCCACGCGGCAAAGCCCCGCGAGAGGTCGTCGAGCTCGCGATAGCTCATCGAACGACCCATCTGAACGAAGGCGGTGTAATCCGCGAACTTCGCACAGGAGGTCTCGACGAGCTCCTTCAGCGAGCGGAACTCGTTCGGATCGATCTCGGCCGGGACGCCCTGTGGGTACGATTTGAGCCAGAATTTATCCATCGCTCCCCCTGCGGACCGATTATAGGTATACGCGCGGCCTATCCTCGCCGCAGCAGCGGCGTGAGCGTCGGCCACAAGGTGTCGAGCAGGATCGGTTGCGCCTTGGCGCTCGGATGGAGACCGTCCGCCTGCATGAGCTCGGCGCGCAGCGCCACCTCTTCCAGAAAGAACGGTACGAGCGGAAGCTTCTCGCGCCTCGCGATCTCGTCGTACATGCGCGTGAACTCCGCCGTGTAGCGCGGCCCGTAGTTCGGCGGCATGCGCATGCCGAGCAGCATCACGTGCGCGTCGGCGGCCTTCGAAAGACTGACTATTTGCTGCAGATTTCGGCGCGTGCCGGCGAGCGGCAACCCGCGCAGCCCGTCGTTGGCTCCGAGCTCGAGGATGACGATCGTGGGTTTGTGCAGCTCGAGCGCGCGTGGCAATCGCTGCAGCCCGCCGGCCGACGTCTCGCCGCTGGCGCTGGCGTTGACGACACGGTATCCGTACCCTTGTGCCTGCAGCCGTTTCTGAAGCAAGGCGACCCACCCCTGGTCCGCGCGCAATCCGTACGCGGCGCTCAGGCTGTCGCCGAGCACAAGGATGGTGCGATTCGGTGCGGCCGTCGCCTGCGCCGCGACCACGATCACGAAAAGAGCCAGCGACCAGGCGCCGATGAATCTCGACAGCGTTCTCAAAGCGGAAAACCTCTCAAAACAGGTTAGCAGTCCCGAAGGTGAGCTGACCATCGTCAGCCGCGTGTCGTTGGACATCGGCGCGGGCGAGTCAGTTGCGGTCGTCGGGGCATCGGGCGCCGGCAAATCCACGCTGCTCGCACTCCTGGCCGGACTCGACCTCCCCACGTCCGGCAAGGTTTGGCTCGCAGGAACGGATCTCACGCAGCTCGACGAGGACGGGCGCGCACGGCTGCGCGCGCAGCGCGTCGGGTTCGTGTTCCAGTCTTTCCATCTGGTGCCGGCGCTCACGGCACTCGAGAACGTGATGCTGCCGCTGGAGCTCGCCGGTCGATCCGACGCGCGGCGCACGGCGCGCGATACGCTCGATCGTGTGGGACTGCGCGAGCGCACCGGTCATTACCCGCGACAGCTCTCGGGCGGGGAGCAGCAGCGCGTCGCGATCGCGCGCGCCTTCGTGACGCGGCCGGCCGTGCTGTTTGCCGACGAGCCCACCGGCAATCTCGATACGGGAACGGGCGGACGCATCGGTCAGCTTCTGTTCGACCTCAACGCGCACTCCCACACCACGCTCGTTCTAGTGACGCACGATCGCGAGCTCGCCTCCCGATGCGGGCGGGTCCTGCACATGGAGGCCGGCCGCCTCGAATAGGCGGCGGTACGAACGCAATGAGCGCACTCACGCTGGCCCTTCGAATGCTCGGCCGAGAGTGGCGCTCCGGCGAGCTCGGCGTGCTGCTGCTCGCGTTGACCGTCGCGGTCGCCGCCTTGACCGGCGTCGGCTTTCTCGTCGGGCGCATCAGCACGGCCGTGGATCTGCAGGCGAGCGAGGTGCTCGCGGCGGACATCCGGTTGCGTTCGAGCCGGCCGATCGGCGAGGAGTATTTCGATGAGGCGCGGCGCCGCGGGCTCGCCACCGCGCGCAGCACTTCGCTGCTGTCGGTGGTCTTTCACGGCGAGCAGAACCAGCTCACGAACTTGCGGGCGGTGGGCGAGGGATATCCGCTGCGGGGCAAGGTGCTGGTGGCGGATGAGCCCTTCGCACCGGGGCGTCCGGCCGAGGGCATCCCGGCGCCCGGCGAGGCGTGGCCAGACTCGAAGCTCCTCGCCTCGATCGGCGGTCGGGTTGGATCGGAGCTTTCGATCGGCGGCGCTTCGTTTCGCGTCGCACGCGTGCTCATCTCGCGTCCGGATCAGGGCGGCACGTTCGCCGACCTCGCTCCGAGCCTCATCCTCAATCGAGCCGATCTCGAGCGCACCGAGCTCATCCAACCGGGCAGCCGCGTGAGCTACGGCGCGCTGTTCGCCGGCGAGCGCGACGCGATCGACGCCTTCAAGGCGTGGCTCGCCGAGAACAGGCAGCGTGGCGAGCGCTTGATGGACGTCACCGAGGCGAGCCCGCAGATCAAGAACGCCACCGACCGCGCGGGTCGGTTCCTGAGCCTTGCGAGCCTCGTGAGCGTGCTGCTCTGCTCGATAGCGGTGGCGATGGCCGCGCGGCGCTATGTGCAGCGCCACCTCGATGCGGTGGCGCTCATGAAGACTCTCGGTGCCACGCGCGGCTTCACGCTCGCGGTGAGCCTTCTGCAGCTGCTGGCGATCGCGGTGCTCGCGGCGCTGATCGGCTCACTGCTCGGTTTCCTCGCCCAGACCTGGCTCGTGTACGCGATTCGCGGTCTGCTGAAGTCCGAGCTGCCGCCGGCGGACCTCGCGCCGGTCGCGATCGGCTTTGCGACCGCCATCGCGGTGCTCGCGGGTTTCGCCTTGCCGCCGCTCTTGCAGCTCGCGCGCGTGCCGACGATCCGTGTCCTGCGGCGCGATGTGGGGCCGCCGCCGCCGCTGGTGCTGCTCGCATTCGGCCCCGCGGTCGCAGTCGTGCTCGGTCTCATCTACTGGGTGGTGCGCGACTGGACGCTGTTCATCGGCTTCACGGCCGGCCTCATCGGGTTCGTGCTGCTGCTCGCGGGCGGCGGCGCGGTCCTCGTGCGGCTCGCGGGCCTGCTGCGCGGCAGCGTCGGCGTCGCCTGGCGCTACGGCGTGGCGAATCTAAGTCGCCGCCGTGCGGAAAGCGTGGTGCAGATCGTCGCCTTCGGCGTCGGCATCATGGTGCTGTTGCTGCTCGCGGTGGTGCGCGAAGACCTGGACGCGGACTGGCGCAACAGCCTCCCGATGGACATCCCGAACTACTTCTTCATCAACATCCCGCCGGACGATCGAGAGGAATTCCTTCAGTTCCTGCGCGACCGCGGCGCGCAGGTGCCGCGCGTGCTGCCGATGGTGCGGGCGCGCATGACACACATCAACGGCGAGCCCGTCGAGAGCATGCACTTCGCCGATTCGCGCGCCGAAGGCTTCGCGATGCGCGAGCAGAACATCACCTGGGCGCCGGAGCTCGGCCCGGACAACCGCATCGTCGCCGGCCGCTGGTTCACGAAAAAGGACTACGGCAAGCCGCTCATCTCGCTCGCCACGGAATATCAGGAGTCCCTCGGTGTGAACGTGGGCGATACGCTCGGCTTCGACGTCGCGGGCGAGGCGATCGAAGGGCGGGTCGCGAGCATTCGAAAGGTGAAGTGGGACAGCTTCCAGCCGAACTTCTTCGTCGTCTTTCCGCCCGGCCTGCTCGATGACACCGCCGGCACGTACCTGACGAGCGCGTACTTCAAGCCCACCGAGGCGCGCGTGCTCAGCGATCTCGTGCGGCGGTTTCCGAGCGTCTCGATCTTTGACCTCGACGACCTTCTCACGCAGGTACGGTCCGTCGTCGACAAGGCGGTGCTCGCGGTGCAAAGCGTTTTCATGTTCACCCTCTTCGCAGGCCTCACCGTGCTGCTCGCGGCGGTGCAGGCGAGTCGCGACGAGCGGCGCTACGAGAGCGCGATGCTGCGCACGCTGGGCGCGAGCCGCGCCACGGTGCTGCAGGGCGTGCTCGCGGAATTCACGATGCTGGGCTTGCTCGCCGGCGTTCTGGCAGCGCTCGGTGCTTCGGTCGCCGGGTACTTCGTAGCGACGCGCGTGCTCGAGCTCGGGGGATACGCGTTCGACATCTGGGTGTGGGTCGCCGGACTTCTCGGTGGCGTCGTGCTGGTTGCCGGCAGCGGATGGCTCGCCACCCGCTCGGTCGTCCGTCAGCCGCCCCTCTCGACGTTACGCGCCGGCTGATCCCGCGCCATGGATACCGAGCGCCTTCGACGCCTGCTCGCCGACGAGCGGCGCAGCGCGATGGTGGGCTGGTTCGATCTGCCGGTGCTCGCACGCTCGGGCGTACTGGTTGCGATCGCCAATCTGTTCGGTCGCCACTCCGATCGGCGCCTCATCGAGGCGCTCGCAAACCAGCCGCAGGCGATCTTCGATTACTCGCAGGAAGCGGGCGACTTCTGGGTCGATTACGTGAGCGACCTCGGTGACGGCTGGAATTCGACGTATGCGATCGCTCACGCGCTTGCGCAGCCGATACTCGAGCTCCAGAGTGCCGCCGCCGCTTCGGCTGTCGAGGTCACGCGCGGCGGCCGGGTGCTCATCTTCGGGGGCGACGTCGTGTACCCCTATCCGTCTCGCGAGGCGTACGAGCAACGCACCGAAAAGCCCTACGCCATGGCGCTCGCCGGAAATCCGCGCTGCCCGGACGTGTTTGCCGTCCCGGGCAATCACGATTGGTACGACAGCCTCATCGCCTTTTCCCGCACGTTCTGCCGGCCGGAGCGCGGCTTCGCCGGCTGCCGCACGCAGCAGACCCGCAGCTACTTCGCGCTGCGCCTGCCGCAGCGCTGGTGGCTGCTCGCGATCGATCTGCAGCTTGGCGCGGATCTCGATGAGCCGCAGGTGCAGTACTTCCAGCGCGTGGCGGCGGCCATGGAGGACGATGCGCGCGTCGTGCTCTGCGTGCCGGAACCGCAATGGCTGCTGAAGGAAGCCTACCCCTCGGACGCAAGCTACGAAGACGACGCGTTGCGGTTTCTGGAGCGCAGGATTCTAAAACGGCCCGTGCAGGTGTTCCTCACGGGCGACCTGCATCACTACCGGCGACATGAGAACGCGGACCGGGTTCAGAAAATAGTTTGCGGTGGCGGCGGCGCATTCGTCCATCCCACGCACGTGCCCCACCACACGACGCTGGCGGACGGCTTCACGGAGCGTGCCGCGTATCCGTCGCGTGCGAAGTCATGGCGACTCGCCTGGCGCAACCTCATGTTCCCGTTCCTGAATCCGCGGTTCTTCTGGCTGCCTGCGATCCTGTATGCGCTGTCGGCGTGGTTCACCTCCGCAAGCCTCCGCCCCGAGCATCTCGCGACCGTACAGCTCGCGCTAATGGCCTCGATCGGCGCGGCAGTGCGCGACCCGTTCGATGGCCTGTGGCTGCTCGCCGTGATCGCGGCATTCGTCTTCTTCACCGATACGCACGTGAAGTGGTATCGCGTGCTGGGCGGCGTCACCCACGCGCTCGCGCATCTCGGCGCGGCCTTCGTCGTCGGCTGGGGCGCGCTCCTTCTGACGACGGAGGGGCTCGATCTCGCCTTCGGCAGCCTGCGGCAACTCTTGCTCGCCGGCACGATGACGCTGATCGCCGGCGGATTCGTCGGTTCGGTGATCATGGGCCTGTATCTGCTGCTGTCGGTGCAAGTCTTCGGCCGGCACTCGGAACAGGCGTTCTCGAGCCTGCGCATACAGGACCACAAGAGCTGGCTGCGCCTCAGGATCGACTCGCAGGGCGTGCTCGCGATCTTCGCGATCGCGATCGATCGCGTGCCGAGGAAATGGAGGAAAGCACGCGAACCGGCGCCGAGCGTGTGGATCCCGGACGACCCTCGCGCCACGAAGCCGCGGCTGATCGAGCTGGTGCGGTCTACCGCGCGATCCCGATCGTGATCCAAGCCTCCGGCACGGCCTGCCCGCGCCAGTTGAGACCGTCGATCGTGAGCTGATAGTTGCCCGGGCCGAGCGCCGAGCTGTTGAGGCCGATCCGCACGTGGCCGTTCGAATCCTTCATCAGGTTGTGCAGCACGGCGACCCGCCCCTGATCGATGCGATCGATCGTGATGCGAAATGCGTTGGACGGCGAGTGAGCCATATCGATCTTGAATTCGGCGAACTGCGTGCTGCCGCCGCCGATCACCACTGCCGGTGAGCCCGACGCGCGCTTCCGGCTCGGAAGCAGACGAATCGTGCGAGTCGACGTCGCCGGATCGAGCGGCTGCTCGATGGCGCGCTTCTCGAGCGCGTCGATGCGGCCAGATTTGCCGCCGCTCTGGGTGCCCACGATCGCGAGCGCGACGAGGAGCACGAACGTGACGGCGGCCAGCACCATCGCCACCTGCGGCTTGCGCCAGAGCTGCTCGCGGGATTCCTGCCACGGCTCGGGCTTGCCGCTCGCATCGAGCAGTCGCAGCGCCTTGTTCACGCGCTCAGGCAGCCCGAGCTCATCGAGGGCTTCGGGATGCTCGCGGCAGAAGCGTTCGAAATCGGCTGCGCCCTTCAGCGGCAGGCGGCCGGAAAGGTAGCGCTCGACGATCTGATTTCGCGCGATGAAATCCCGATCCATGATCGGCGCCGCGGCAGCTGCCGCGGAGGCGGTCACGGGCTCGGGTGCAGTACGAGTCGCAGCTTCCATAGGAGTAAACGCTTGGAACGCCGATCAGACGAAGGCGCGGCGGCCCTCGTTCGTCCTCGCGGCTCAGGCACGCTCGTCCGCCAGAGGAACGCCGTGCGCCATTCGGGTCGAAGCGTCAGGGTTCAGCCTCGATTAATGCGACGCCGTATCCTGCAACGCCGCAGCTCGCCGACCTGCGCGCTATCTCACAGAATATGGCGCGGCCGAAGCCGTTCGTCGGGAACTTCGGGTTCGTTGTGTGAGGCCGGTCACGCATTGACCCGCGCGAAGCCGCGCACCCGTTTCAGCACGCACGATTCGCGCCCGGCGTGGGCGCAAAGTGAGGTTCGATAATGGTTTTCCGCACGAGCCGCCTGGCTGTCACGATCGCCGCAGCCGCGATCACCTCGACGCCGGCAATTGCCGCCGAGCGCGACGACACCGCAATCACGATTTACAGCTCGGCGCTGCCGGGTGCGATCCCGCCTGAGATGTATCGTCCGACTCCAGGCGCAGGCGTGCCGCCGGCTACGGCAGTGCCGGGCTACGCCATGGTGCGGCAGGACCGTCCGCTGCGTCTGGAGGCGGGCCGCTCATCGGTGCGCTTCACCGATGTCGCGGCGCTGATCGATCCCACCACGGTGAGCTTCACCTCGTTGAGCGACCGCGAGACGCGCGTTCTCGAGCAGAACTTCCAGTTCGACCTGGTGAGCATCGACAAGCTGCTGCTCAAATATCTCGACAGGCCGATCACCGTGGATCGGGCCGTCGGCAATCAGTCTTCGACCGTGAGCGGCACGCTGCTCTCCTCGAGTGACGGGCTGGTGCTGCGCGGCAACGACGCAACGATCCACGCGCTGCGCGGGTGGTCCGGGGTGCGCGTCTCGGAGCTGCCCGGCGGCCTCATCACGAAGCCGACGCTCGTGTGGGACATCCTGTCGCCGAAGGCCGGGGAGCAGCGCGCACGGGTCGCGTACCAGACCGGCGGCGTGACGTGGTGGACGGACTACAACCTCGTCTTCGACGAAGGCCGTGATGCCAACAGCGGGGTTCTCGACGTCGCGGCGTGGGTCAGCATCATCAACCAGTCGGGCGCGACGTACGAGAACGCACGCCTCAAACTGATCGCCGGTGACGTGCACCGCGCGCAGCCGCCGCAGCAGATCATGATGCAGAAGCGCGCGATGGAGATGGCGCGCGCGTCGATGGACGCGGCAGGCTTCGAGGAGAAGGAATTCTTCGAGTTCCATCTCTATACGCTGGGCCGCCGGACGACCCTGCCCGACAACTCGACGAAGCAGATCGAGCTCTTCGATCACGCCCGGCAGGTTCCCGCGAAGAAGGTTCTCGTCTATGACGGCCTGCAGGTCGGCCCGTTCTTTCTGCCGGATCCGGTGACCGACCGGGACTACGGCGTGCAGTCGAACAAGAAGGTGGACGTGTATCTCGAGTTCAGGAACGACAAGCAGGTCGGGCTCGGCGTACCGCTGCCGGCCGGCCGGATCCGTGTCTCGAAGCTCGACGATGCCGACGGCAGTCTCGAGTTCATCGGAGAGGACGTGATCGATCACACTCCGAAGGACGAGACGGTCCGTGTAAAGCTCGGCTCGGCTTTCGACGTCGTCGGCGAGCGGCGCCAGGTCGATTTCGCGATCGACACGCGCGGCCGGTGGATGGAGGAAGAGGTCGAGATCAAGCTCCGCAATCACAAGAGCGAGCCGGTCGAGGTCGTCGTGAAGGAAAACCTCTATCGGTGGACGACGTGGAGGCTCGTTTCGAAGACGCACGAGTTCTCGAAAGAGGACGCGCGCACCATCCACTTCCCCGTCAAGGTCGCAAAGGACGGCGAAACGCTCGTGCGCTACCGCGTGCGCTACTCCTGGTAGCGAGCGTTCATCGCTCCGCGCGAACGCTTCGTCGCACGCGGAGAATCGCCGCCGGCGGCCGCCCGGAAGCTAAGCGACCAGCCGATCGAGCGGCTCGGTGAGCCGTTCAACCTTCGGGGTCTTCGCGCCATCGAAGGGGTGTACGGTGCGAGCCCCAGGGAGGCCGCATGAATCTCACCGAGACCTCGCTCCGAAATCCGGCCGGCGTGACGATCGCCGTGCTGCTCGCGTGCTTTCTGGGCGTGTACGCGTTCGTCAAGCTGCCGATCCAGCTGTTCCCGGAGATCGAGGAGCCGGCGATCACGGTGTTCACCTCCTGGCGGGCGGCGGCGCCGTCCGAAATCGAGGCCGAGATCGTCGAGCCGCAGGAGCGTGCCCTTCAGGGTCTGGCCGGCCTCAAGGAGCTGAATGCGTGGGCGGGCGCCGGTGCTGCGTGGATGAACCTGCGTTTCGCCGTCGGCACCGACATGCAAGCGGCGCTGATCGAAGTGATCAGCCGGATGAACCAGCTTCCGCCGATGCCGCGCGATTCGCAGGCGCCGGTCATCTCGCTCGGTGAAGACGGCGGCGGCGGACCCAACCAGACGCTCTCGTGGTTTTTCGTGCAGCTGCTGCCCGGAACACCGGGCCCGATCGAGGGTTACCGCCAGCGCATCGAGGAGCTGGTGCGCGCGCGCGTCGAGGCCGTTCCGGGGGTCGCGGGCGTGCGGATGCGTGCCGGCGCCGAGGAAGAGCTGCAGATCATCTTCGACCCGACCCGAACGGCGGAGCTCGGCATCGACATTCCGCGCATCGCGAACCTCGTCGGCACTGCGGGCGATGTCTCGGGCGGATTCGTCGATATCGGACGGCGCCAGTACACCGTGCGCTTTGCCGGGCGCTATTCGCCCGATGCGCTCGCCGAGCTCGTGCTCGACTGGCGCGACGGTCGGCCCGTGCGGCTCGGCGATGTGGCGACGGTAGAGGTCCGGCGAGGCGATCCGACCGATCTCGCGCTGCAAAACGGCAATCCTGCCATCGGCATCCAGATCATGAAGGAGAACGGCGCGAACGTGCTCGAGACGCTCGGCGCCGTAAAGGAAGAGATCTGGGCGCTCCGCGACGGTCCGCTGAAGGACATTGGCCTCTCGATCGCGCAGTCGTTCGACCCTTCCGTATTCATCGATCAGGCCGTGAGCATGGTCACCGGCAACCTCATCGCCGGCATCCTGCTCGCGGTCGCGGTGCTCTGGTTCTTCCTGCGCGACCGACGCGCGACGCTGCTGGTCGGTCTTGCGATTCCGGTTTCCATTCTCGTGACGCTCGCCGTTCTCAAGCTCTTCGGGCGCTCGCTGAACGTGATCTCCATCGCCGGCCTCGCGTTCGCCATCGGCATGACGCTCGACGCCGCGATCGTCGCCCTGGAGAACATCGTGCGCCACCGCGAGCGCGGCGAGCCGCTGCACGTCGCGGCGCTGAAGGGCGCGACCGAGGTGTGGCCGGCGCTGCTCGCGGCGACCACCACCACCGTGATCGTGTTCGTGCCGGTCGTATTCCTCGAAACCGCGGAAGGCCAGCTGTTCGCCGATCTGGCGCTCACCATCGCGATCGCGGTGGTCGCATCGCTGCTGGTTGCCGTCACGGTGCTGCCCGTCGCCTCTTCGCGCTGGCTGAAGGCGGAGAAAGTGCGCACCGAGCTGAGCGCGTTCTGGAGTCATCTCGCCGATCGCATCGTCGCGTGGACGGACTCGAGCAAGCGTCGCTACGCGACGATCGCGGTGCTGCTCGTGGTTCCGGCCGTGCTCACGTGGGCACTGCTGCCGCCGCTCGACTATCTGCCGCCGGTGAAGCGCGATGCGGTGGACGGATTCTTCCAGTTTCCTCCGGGCGCCAGCATCGAAACGGTGGACCGCGAGATCGTCGGCGAGATCGCGCGCCGCATGGATCCGTACATGCGCGGCGTGAAGGAGCCGAAGCTCAAGAACTACTACATCCTGCTGTGGCCGGGCGGCGGCGGCACGATCGGCGCGCGGCCGCTCGATCCGGATCAGATCGACGAGCTGCAGACGCTCATCGAGAAGGAGATCACCGCGGGATTCCCGGACACGCAGATTTTCGCCTCCCAGGGCAATCTCTTCGGCGGCTTCGGCGACGGCCGCAACATCGATTTTCAACTGCAGTCCTCCGAGCTGGAGGCCCTGCTGCCCGTGGCGCGGCGCGCACAGGAAATCATCCAGGAGAAGCTGCCCGGCTCGCAGGTGCAGGCATTTCAGGGACTGGAGCTCGCGGAACCCGAGCTGCGGTTGCTGCCCAACGATCGACGCATCAACGAAGTAGGCTGGTCGCGCGCCAACCTGGGCACCGTCGTCCGCGCGCTCGGCGACGGTGCCTGGGTAGGCGAGCACTTCGACGGCGAGCGGCGACTCAACATGATCCTGCGCGCCAGGGGCTGGGATACGCCGGAAGCGCTCGCGAGCGTGCCGGTCGCAACGCCGAGCGGAGCGGTCGTGCCGCTCGGTGAGCTGGTGCAGGTCGAGACGACCGTCGGTCCGAGCGGTCTGCGACGCGTGGACGGCCGTCGCACGATCGGCCTCAACGTCAATCCGCCGAAGGGCATGTCCCTGCAGCAGGCGATCGACGTCATGAAGCGCGACGTGGAGCCCGAGGTAAAACGGCTGCTGCCCTCCGACGGCTCGATCCGCTATGCCGGCAACGCAGGCAGCCTCGCGGTGGCGCTCGCCGACATGCGCGAGAACCTGATCATGGCGCTCGCAGTGCTGTTTCTCCTCATGGCCGCGCTCTTCCGTTCCGTAAAGGACAGCCTGTTCGTCATTCTCACGATTCCGCTCGCGAGCTTCGGCGGCGTGCTCGCGCTGCTCGGGTTGCGGTTGATCACGTTCCAGACGCTCGACCTCCTCACGATGATCGGTTTCGTCATTCTCATGGGCCAGGTGGTCACGAACGCGATCCTCCTGACGGATCAGACGCGCGCCGGCGAGCGCGCGGGGATGTCCCCGCGCGATGCGATCGCGAACTCACTGCGCACGCGCGTGCGGCCGATCTTCTCCATCACTCTCACGACGATCGTGGGCATGCTGCCGGCGGTCATCGTCCCGGGGCCGGGCAGCGCCCTCTATCGCGGCATGGGCACGGTGATCGTGGGCGGCATGGCGCTCAACGCCGTTTTCACCCTCGTGCTGCTCCCGGCGCTGCTGCGCCTCACCGAGCGGGATGCCGCGCGGGTGCCCGCAGCCGCCGCGACGCTCGCACCCGTTGCCATCCAGAGGAATTGACAGTCATGGACTGCGAGAACCTGCGTCTTCCGTTCATCGTGATGTTCCTCCTGGGCCTGCTCGGGTTCGGATGCAATGAGGCGAAGGCACAACAGCAGCAACGGCCTCCCGCACCGGTGATCGTCGCCGAGGCTCAGCAGCAGTCGTTCGCGACGACGATCACCGCAACGGGCACGGTCGCGAGCCGCAACGACGCGCGGCTTGCCACCGAAGTGGCAGGCCGTCTCGAGTGGATGGCCGAGCCGGGCACGAGCGTGAAGAAGGGTCAGAGCGTCGCGCGCCTCGATGACGAACGTCTCAAGCTCGCGCTCCGCGACAACGAGGCGGCGGTCAAGCGCCTCGAAGCGAACGTGCAGCTCCTGGCCACTCAGAGCGATCGGCTCGAGACGCTCGCGCCCGAGAACATCGTCTCGCGCAACCAGCTCGACGAGGCGAGCTCGCGCCTCGCCATGGCGCAGCAGGAGCTCGAGCAGGCGCGCGTCGCGCGCGATCGTGCGCTGCTCGATCTGCAGCGTGCATCGGTGCGTGCCCCCTTCGATGGCTACGTAGCCGAGCGGCTGGCGCAGGCCGGCGAGTTCGTCGCGCTGGGCACGCCGCTCGCACGTCTCGTCGACACGCGCAACGTCGAAGTGATCGCGCGCGCGCCCGTCTCCTCGGCAGCCACGCTGCGCGCGGGTCAGGGCGTGCGCGTCCGCGACGACGAGCGCGCGGTCGAGAGCCGGATCCGTTCGGTCGTACCGGTCGGCGACGAGCGTTCCCGACTGCTCGAGATCCGCGTTGTGCTCGAGGCGGGTCTGTGGCCGATCGGCTCGCCGGTGCGCGTCGAGCTTGCGGGCTCCGCGGCCCAGCGCGTGGTCACCGTGCCGCGCGATGCCGTGATACTCCGGCAGGGCTCCGCATACGTGTTTCGCGTCGGCAGGGACAACAAGGCTGAGCGTATCGCCGTCCAGGTAGGCGCCGGACGCGATGCGGACGTGCAGATATCAGGCGAGATTCACGAGGGCGACCGCATCGT